>JBBSVB010000066.1:0-10117 GCA_038233875.1 Actinomycetales bacterium
AACTTCGAGCTGACCGGCATCGCACCCGCACCGCGCGGCGTGCCGCAGGTCGAGGTCACCTTCGACATCGACGCCAACGGCATCGTGCACGTGTCCGCCAAGGACCGCGGCACAGGCAAGGAGCAGTCGATGACGATCTCCGGTGGCTCCGCGCTGCCGAAGGACGAAATCGAGCGCATGATCAAGGACGCCGAGCAGCACGCCGAAGAAGACAAGGCGCACCGTGAGTCGACCGAGGCCCGCAACACGGCCGAGCAGATGGTCTACTCTACGGAGCAGTTCTTGACCGAGAGCGGCGACAAGGTGCCTGCGGAAACGCGTGAGCCGGTTGACGCAGCGCTGACCGATCTCAAGGACGCCATCAAGCCGGAGTCCGGAGTGTCCGTCGATGATATTAAGGCCAAGACCGAAACCCTCTCGACGGCCAGCCAGGCAATGGGTTCGGCTCTGATGGCCGCCCAGGCCGAGGTTGACGCCCAAGATGCTGCACAGGCATCCGAAGGTGGCAGCGCCGCAGACGACACCTCCAGCAACGAGGACGTCGTGGATGCAGAGGTTGTCGAAGACGACGAGCAGAGCAAGTGACCCAGCCTAACGGTGACGCTCGCCCCCAGGACGAGGGCGAGCCCACCGGGCCGGTCATCCGGGACAAGCGCAAGGTCGACCCGCAGACCGGGGCGGTCCGTGACGCGAAGGCAGCCGAGCAGGCTGGCGAGCAGACGGATGCAGCTTCGGAGGTGCCCCTGGACGACTCGGTCGCTGACGCTGTTGGTGATAACGAGGCAGCCGACGATTGGGTGGCCGATGACGCTGCCGACATGACGGACGCCGTGATCGAAGAGGCACCCAGTGTGGACGAGCCGTTGAGTTCGGACGCGCAGTCGGCGGCCGACCGGTTGGAAGATCTGCGCAGATTGCAGGCTGAGTTCGTGAACTACCGGCGTCGCGTCGATCGTGACCGCGCCAAGGATCGCGACGTGGCCGTCGGCAGTGCCCTGGAAGCCATGCTTCCGGTGCTCGACGACATCCACTCCGCGCGTGAGCACGGCGATCTCGAGCAGGGCCCGGTTGTGGCCATCATCGAGAAGTTGCAGGCCACGCTCGGTCGGCTCGGTGCAGAGATCTTCGGCGCGGTCGGGGAGACCTTCGATCCGGCCATGCACGAAGCTTTGATGAACCTCCCCGACGCGGATCTGCCCGAAGGCGCAACCGAGACAACGGTCGTCCAGGTCATTCAGCCTGGCTTCCGTGTGGGCGAGCGCCTCGTGCGCCCAGCCCGGGTCGCGGTTTCTGATCCTTCATAGCAACCACGCGTTCTGACGAACGCATAGCGACTGAGCGCGGTTTTGCCCTACCGGATAATGACCGGAACGGCGAGACCGCGCTCAGCCGCACCACATACAGGAGAGAGGCACGATGGCTAGTCAAGACTGGTTCGACAAAGACTTCTACGCGATCCTCGGTGTCCCCAAAGACGCCGACGACGCTGCCATCAAAAAGGCATACCGCAAACTAGCCCGCGAATGGCACCCGGACGCCAAGCCCGGTGACGCTGTGGCAGAACAGAAGTTCAAAGGCATCGGTGAGGCGTACGCCGTGTTGTCCGATGCTGAGCAGCGCGGACAGTACGACGGGGTGCGTGCGATGTCGGGCGGGGGTGCTCGATTCACCTCAGGGGGCCCAGGTGCCCAGGGCGGGGCAGGCTTCGAGGACGTGTTTGCCCAGATGTTCAACAGCGGTGGTGGCCAACGTCGCACCTCGCAGCAATCACAGTTCGGCGGTGCGCAGGGGGTTAATATCGAAGATCTGCTCAGCGGCTTTGGGGGCGCCCAGGGGAGCGGATTCCCTGGTGGGTCTGGCTTCCCCGACGGTGGCGGTCGCGGTGGACCGGGCTACGGATTTGGAGCTCCGACCAAGGGCCGCGACGTCGAGGCGAAGGCCACGCTGAGTTTCCGGCAGGCCGCGGAGGGCGACACGGTGACGGTGTCCCGTCAAGGCGGCCAACAGGTCACCGCCAGGGTGCCGGCCGGGATCAAAGACGGCCAAAAGATCAGGCTCAAGGGCAAAGGGTCGCGCAGCGACACCGGCGGGGCCGATGGCGACCTTCTTATCGCGGTCAGCATTGGCACGCACCCCGTATTTGGCCGCGACGGTCTAAACATCACGGTTGATTTGCCAGTCACGTTTGCTGAGGCTGCCCTCGGGGCGACCGTCAGTGTGCCGACCCTCGACGGTGCCACGGTGAAGCTCAAAGTGGCTCCTGGCACGCCGTCGGGTCGGGTGCTGCGCGTCAAAGGTCGCGGTGTGAGCACGCCGAAGGGCAAGGGTGATTTGTTGGCCAAGGTGCAGATCATCGTGCCGCAGCGCCTGAGTAAGGCAGCCGAAGAGGCGATCGAAGCGTTGAAGGCCGACGAAGCTGAGGTGGACCCGCGCGCGGAGTTGTTTGCGCAAGCGCAGGACTGATGTCGGAGCGTTGAACCGCCCGATACGGCAGCCAGCACGGCAGACTAGAGCATCGCTGGGAGGTGATGGACATGGCACGGACTCGATCAGAGGTCGATCCCGACTCCGCTGTGTTCGTCATCTCGATCGCGGCTGAGCTCGCCGGGATGCACGCCCAGACGCTGCGTCAATACGACCGGCTAGGGCTGGTCACCCCTCAGCGCACTCGAGGCGGGGGGCGCCGGTATTCATCGCGAGACGTCTATCGGCTGCGCGAGGTGCAACGACTGTCCCAAGAAGGCGTGAGCCTCGAAGGCATTCAGCGCATCTTGGAGCTCGAAAAGCAGGTCGAGCGGCTTCAGGCCGAAGTCGCGGACCTCAGCAAGCGCAACGACGTGTTGCTGCACGCGATTGGCTCCGGCAACCGGATCTTCGCCGCGGGCATCAGCGGTGAAGTGGTGGCTATGCGGGCTGGAGCGCGACCCCAGCGGGGGCGTGCCGGGACCGCGCTCGCTCTCTGGCGGCCACCGCTCAACTAAAGCCCGTATGCCGACGGTTGCGCCTGCATAGCTCGCCTCTGTCCCCGAGCGTGTGCCGAAATTGGGGCCATAGCGTGAATCCGGGCACACGCTCGACAGTCGAGGTGTCGCTCCCGCTCCAGCAGGGCAGGTGAGTGGGCGGTCAGCCCAACTCGGCGATCATCGGCACAACCTCTTTGATCGATTTGCGCACGTACGTCGGCCGGTAGGGATAGCGGTCGACCTCGCTCTTTTTCGTCGATCCGCTCATCACCAGGATGGTCCGCAGGCCGGCCTGAACGCCGCTCATGATGTCGGTGTCCATCCGGTCGCCGATCATCATCGTGGTTTCCGAATGCGCCTCGATGCGGTTGAGGGCGTGGCGCATCATCAGCGCGTTGGGTTTGCCGACGAAGAACGGCTCGACCCCGACCGCTTTGGTGATCAACGCGGCGACGGCGCCTGTGGCGGGGATGGGACCCGCAGCGGAGGGCCCGCTGGGGTCAGGGTTGGTGGCGATCAGGCGGGCGCCAGCGCTCACGAGGCGTATCGCCTTGGTGATGGCCTCGAAAGAGTAGGTGCGCGTCTCGCCGAGGACTACATAGTCCGGGTCGCGATCCGTCAGCACGTATCCGATGTCGTGCAAGGCCGTGGTGAGCCCGGCTTCGCCGATGACGTATGCCGACCCTTCTTCGCGCTGAGTGAGTAGAAACTGCGCTGTGGCCAGCGCCGAGGTCCAGATGCACTCCGACGGCACGTCGATCCCGCTGGCACGAAGTCGTGCCTGAAGGTCTCTCGGGGTGTAGATCGAGTTGTTAGTGAGCACCAAGAACGGCGTGTCGGTGCGTTTGAGCTCCTCGATAAAGTCCGAGGCACCGGGCAAGGCCTCGTCCTCGTGAACGAGAACGCCGTCCATGTCGGTGAGCCAACTGGTGACTTTGTGGTCGTCGCTCATGGGGACATCTTGCCTGAGTGAGCTCCTACTCGCTGACGCGCTTCAGATTGGCGAGGCCGCGTTCAAAGTCTGGGCCGACCATGGCATCCATCGGCTTCACCTTGTTCATGGCCTGCATCACCAGGTTGAGCTCACCGCGCATCACCCACTGCACCTCGGTGGTACGGCCCCGAGGGATCAGATCGATGTCGACCGTGTTGGTGGCTTTGAACGGCTTGAGGAACGTCAGGTCGAGCGAGACCTTCTCGTCGGGCTTCGCGTCGGTGATCGTCATTGAGCCCATACCGACTTTGCGGTTGCCCTTCCAGGCCATCGATTGGCCGGTGCCCTGCGGCGGGCCGGTGAACTGCTGGTCCATTGCGGGGTCAAGGTCGGCCCAGGGCGACCAGGCGTTCCACTTCCTGAGATCCGCGATGTGGCCATACACATCGTGGACCGAAGTCTCGACGGTGACGGATCGCTCCACGCTGAATGGTTTAGCCATGTGGGGCATCATGTCGTAGTTCGTGACTCGCGTCACTGTCGTCACGACCGAGCGCTGCCAGGTGGCGAGGGCGTGCCGTGTTCACGGTCGGCACGCACCCGCGTCACCACGCAATCTGGAGGCCAGATGCAGATGTGGAGGAGGATAGCCCAATTTCGTTGTCGCGGCGAGACGTGCCACGAACTGTGCGGCAGCCTACGAACGTGCCCGAAGGCAGTCGTACCCGCGTCGGAGTTGGTTAGCACTGAGTCCTACTTCTCGCTTGCGCCTCTGGTGGCTGGCATCCTGATCGCGGCCTTAGCGACGGTTTGGCGCAGAGGTGTTCAGCTGAGCGAAGAGTTGGAAGGGGTCTTGTGATCTCGGCCCATGGGGACCATGGTCTCGTTCGAGACCTGGGCGTCCCTTCTGGCAGGGGCGATGGCGACAGTCGCCGCACTATTCTCTGCCCCGCATATGGGGGCACGACTGCCCCGGTATCGGGGGCAAAGAATAGTCACCCGCACGAGGGGCCAGGGGTCTGAGCTTTGACTTAGCCTGGAGGAATGGAATTGCACCAACGCACCGACCGTGGCTGGGGGTCTGCCTTGGCGGGCGAAGTGATCGCGGTCCACCTGAGTTCGAAGCATGAGTTCAGCAAGGACACGGCGGGTGTGATCGAGGTTAGGGCCGGGCAGGGTGTCGCCGGCGACGCTCACGCAGGTGCGACAGTGCAGCATCTGTCTCGGATGAAGCGAGACCCTCTCCTGCCGAACCTGCGCCAAGTGCACCTCATCCAAGCCGAACTCTTTGACCAGTTGGCTGCCGACGGTTTTCAGGTCCGTCCGGGTGATCTCGGTGAGAACATCACGACCGTGGGCCTTGATCTGCTGTCGCTGCCAACAGGCTCGGCGCTGCACATCGGCGACGTCGAGCTCACCCTGACCGGGCTGCGCAATCCGTGTGCGCAAATCAACGCGTTCGCGCCGGGGCTGATGAAGCGATTGACGCCCCTCGAAAACGGAGAAGTCCGCTTCTTGGCCGGGGTGATGAGCACTGTCGCAGTTGGAGGATCCGTGTTGGCGGGCCACGGCATCCATGTTGATCTGCCCAGCGGTCCGCAGCGACCATTGGAGCGCGTCTAAGGCGTGAGCGTCTGAACCTCACTGGTGAACCGAGTCAGCACCTCACGGTCCACTTCGACACCGAATCCGGGCCCAGTTGGCACATCGACAACGCCGTCGTGCATCAGCACCGGCTCGGTCACGATGTCTTGAGCGTAGAAACGGTCTGATCCTGAGATGTCGCCGGGCAGAGTGAACCCCGGCATACCGGCTAGGGCTGCGTTCGCGGACCGTCCGATCCCAGTCTCCAGCATGCCGCCGCACCAAACCGCGATGCCGTTCGCTCGGCATACGTCATGGATGGCCCTGGCCTGCAGGTATCCGCCGACTCGACCGGGCTTGATGTTGATCACCGACGCCGCGCCTAGGGCGATCGCGTCGGCGGCGGCCTCGGGGGAGTCGATCGATTCGTCGAGGCACATCGGGGTGCGCATCTGCTTGGCCAACTCGGCGTGCTGACGGATATCGGCCTCGCCCAGCGGCTGCTCGATCAGCAACAGGCCATAATCGTCGAGCTTCCGCAAATGCTGGGCGTCGACCAAGGTGTATGCCGCGTTGGCGTCGACCTGGAGCAGCATCTCGTGACCGAATTCCTTGCGCACTGCGGCGACAGGCTCGAGGTCGGCGCCAGGTTTGATCTTCAGTTTGATTCGCGCGTATTCGGCCTCGACGTACCCCCGCACCGTCTCGACCATCTCGGCCGTGGAGTTCTGGATGCCGACGGAAACACCCGACGGCACCGTGGTCCTCGTGACCCCCAGGTATGCCGCGAACGAGAGATCGGAGGCACGCAGTTGGGCATCCAGCACGGCCATTTCGATCGCCGCCTTCGCCATCGGGTGACCGACGAGATGCTCCAGGTGAGTAGCAACCGACTCGGCCCGCAGATTCTCGACGGCGAAAAGAGTAGGAGCGATCCATCGCTGAGTGACTTCCGCCGCCGAGGTCAAGAACTCGGGAGAGTAGAGCGGTGCCGTCATCGCCACGCACTCACCCCAACCCGTGACCGACCCAGCGGCGGTGTCGACGATGGCCTCAACGACATACGTCGCCTTCATCGTTTCGCTGCCGAAGGAGGTGGTGAAGGGGGCCACCAGAGGTATGTCGAGGTGGTGCAGGCGAAGTTTGCGGAGTTTCATCGGGTCTCCTCGGTCGAAGGTGAGTCGGAAGGTTCGGTGGCGCGGGTCAGAACGTAGGTATCGGGGCGTTCGAAGGCGGTGACCTGCCAGCCACTGCCCATGAGTTCAGTGAACGCTTCGCGGGTCCTGGCGCGCCAGGCCGCAGCCGATGTTGGGTCGGTGCGGCGTAGCGCCTCGATGTCGGGCGGCACCCGGACCCGAGCGACGTTGGCGGAGTCGAGTTGCGCGGCCATCGGAGGTGCCGCCTCAGGAGGAGAGTCGAGCAAATCCCAGCGCATCATCATCCGGTCCGACGCCTGGCCGGCGTTGAGCCCATCGGTCATCGTCCCGTAGTGGTCGGGGTGGTAGGCCACCGCCCGAGCGCCGAGCGTCGTGATGTTGAACGACGCGTTGCGAGCAACCAAAGGGTCAAACGTCCAGGTCATGGCCTCAACGCCGTGTTGCAAACACCACGCCCGCTGATGCAGCTTGAGCGCCCGGCCCACTCCGCGCCCAGCGGCCGCGGCGGAAACCCCAGCAATGTGCGAGTGCAGCGGCCGACCCGGCGGGCCGAAGAAGCCAAGACTCGCCCCGACCATCTGACGTGTGTTGTCACGAGCGGCGCCGACGTAGTTCCCCGAGTGAGCCAGCGCGACCATGGTGCTCTGCTCCAAGACGTCGATGCCGGCAGGTGACTCCCAGACCTCGTTGAAAAGCGCCGAGATCTCTGCGCAGTCCGCAGCGCCGGTCGCAATCATCACTTCGACACGGGCTCGATCTGCTGCCGCGCTCGCCCGCTCCCACGCTTGGAGTTGGACCGCAGGGTCGATGCTCACCCGTGCTGTCCTACTGCACCTGAGGTCAACAACCGCTCGATGAGCGCCGCTAATATCGCCGTGCGGGCGGGGATTTCGGCGATAATCGCGTGCTCATGGTCGGCGTGTGCCCCGGCCCCAACCGCGCCGAGACCGTCCAAGGTGGGTGCGCCGAGACCTGCAGTGATGTTGCCGTCCGATGCGCCCCCGACTTCGACGCCCTCGGGGGTGGGCAGACCCAGCCCTTCGCAGACCTTGTCGAGCACTGCATACAGGCCCATCGCCGATTCCCACTGGAGCGGCGGACGATCAATCCCGCCCTCAACCGTGATCCGGGCCTCGGGGTGATGCGGCGTCAGGGACCGCAGGGCCTCGTCGACTCGGTGCTGCTCGGCTTCGGTGCGAGCCCGAGAGTCAACATCGATGTATGCCGTCGCGGGCACCGTGTTGCTGCTGCTGCCCCCAGCCATGGTCGTGGGGATGACGCTCGTTCCCGTCTTGTCGTCGCCCAGAGCCGCGATGATCGAGATCTGGTGAGCCAACTCGACCGTGGCGTTGATGCCAGCCTCGGGCTCCAAACCCGCGTGCGAGGCCTTCCCGTGCACCGTCACCCGAAATTTTGAGGCTCCCTTGCGTCCGACCTTGACCGCGCCATCGGGGGCAGCGGCCTCAAGCACCAAAACCGAGGGCAGGTCGGCGACTTCGGTGGTGATGAGGTCGCGCGAGGTGTCGGAGCCGACCTCTTCGTCGCCGGTCACCAGCAGGCTTAAACCCGCCAACTCCACGCCGTCTGCCTGCAACATCGCGGCGGCATGGATAGCCATCACTAGGCCGGTCAGCATGTCGAAGGAGCCCGGCCCGCGCAGGATGCCATCTTCGGTGGAGAAAGGAAGCCGCTCTAGCGTGCCGTGCGGCCACACCGTGTCTTGATGCGCCAGCACTAGCACGCGCACCGGATGCCCGATGTTGTTGGTGACATCTTTGTTCTTGTCGCCGTTGCTGTCGTCGGTGTCGCCGAACCTCAACCGCAGGTGAGTGACGCCGTCGACCGTGAGCGTCTCGACCTGCATACCCAAGCGCTCATCAATGAGGGCGGCGATGTCGGCGGCTCCTCGGGCGACGGCAGCGTGGTCGCTCGACGGTGTTTCGAGCGTGATCAGGCGTTCCAGATCGACCAGCATCTCCGGCAATCGCTGCTTGGCGGCTGCGACTAATCCCTGACTCATATATGCCCTTCTAGGCGACGTCCCGCACGTGTGGTCCCACTCGTCGCGAGCCTAGCGGGCGGTGTGATCCGGCGTCCGAGTTTTGATCCGACATCGAAGTGGTGAGTGTGGGCAGACTGTGGTCATGGCTTCTGAGTCTTGGCGTAGCACCCGCTTTTGGATCATCGGTGTCCTGGTCGTCGGACTGGCCGTGATCGCCGTTGCCGTGATCGCCATCCTGGTCGATAGCGACGATGCGCCTCCGCCGTTCGCAGGGCTCAGCGCCGAGCAGCGTGTGTATGACGACACCCGGAACTCGCTGTCGGCTGACGATCTCACGACGATTGACGCGCGTATTGCTGACATCGAACAGCGGGACAACATCGAGATCGTGACGTACGTACGCGCCTGGGAAGCCTCCTCCGACGAAACTCTGGACCAGGTCGCCGATCTCCAGAAGCAATGGGCTGCTGCCGCCGACGTCAACGAAGAGCGCTCCGTGGCCATCCTCATCAACCGCAACCCCGGCAAGGCTAACGACGCCCGGGCCGGCATCTACGCGGGTGAACAGTTAGTAGACGATCTGCTGACCGAGGACGATCAAGCGGACATCGTGGAAGATGCGCTGATCCCTCCGCTGACTCAAGGTGACGTGGCCGTCTCGCTGCTGGACGGGCTCGGGCAGATCGACACCACGTTGGCCGGCAACGCCACGCCCGATGCCTTCGAGCGGTGGGCCGCCAGCGCAGGACGCACCTGGGTTCCTTGGGCCAGCCTGGGTGTGACGGTGCTCCTATCGCTCTACGCGCTGCTCGTCTTTAGTCGTCGAGTGCGGGGAAAGGTGCCCAAGCGGCAGCCGACCAGTGTCCGCCCCGACGACCTGGCCCCGGCGGTCGGGGGAGCGTTGGCTCTCGGGGGCGCGGCGGCGACGGCGCTACCGGCGACCATCATCGACCTCGCCGGCCGGGGAGCGCTGGTGCTCGAGCCTGAGGGTGGGGAGCGCGGCGAAGCGGACTCTGAGGCTGATGCGGATGTTGAAGCGGTGCAGATCCGCCTGATGGACCCCTCGCGCCTGCGCGGCCCCGTCGACAGGGCTGTGTGGAAGGAACTGAGCGATCACGCTGAAGGAGAAGTCCTGCGGGGCAAGGCACTGACCAAGGTGTCACAGCAGACCAAGCCGATCATGGATGCCGTGCGCTACGACATGACGGAACGGGGCTGGATGAACCCAGTGGCTCCCCGAGCCCGGATGGTGCTAGGGATCATTGCCGCCCTAGCGACGCTGCTGGCTCTGGCGGACCTGGTGGTCCTGATCGCGGGTGAAGAGCCGCTGATGACCGTCGGCCTCGTCCCGGCGGTCGCACTGGTCATTGTGGCGATGACGATGAACTTTGTGTTCTCGCGGTTTTCTGCCGAGGGCCAACGAGCAGCTGCCACCTGGGCTGCATACCGGCATGGACTCAAGGACGCGGTGAAAGAC
>JBBSVB010000067.1:0-10089 GCA_038233875.1 Actinomycetales bacterium
CTCGATGATTCGCGGTTTGGTGAGCGACACGTAATCAGCGACCACCGCGCGCATGGGTCGAGATGAACTCGCGCTAGGCGGTCGGGCGTCCAGGTCGGTCACTGATGCCCTTCCGGTGAAAACGATGAGATGAAATGCGCGTAAGTCTCAATGCTACTTGGCCGCACGGGCTGCACGGGTCGGGCCTCACGCGTTAGGCTCGAGACGTTCGTGACACACCGGTAAGACACCCCCCAAAAGGCGAGGAGCCTTCGTGACTCAGCAGAACACCTCCTTCACGTCCGGTCGTAGCAGCGAACTGGCGTACCCAGTGGCTGAGGCGGCAGGGTGGACCGACGCAGACGTTCGCGCCGTCGACACTGTGCGCTTGCTGGCCGCCGACGCCGTCGAAAAATGCGGCAGTGGTCACCCCGGCACGGCGATGAGCCTCGCGCCGTTGGCCTACCTGCTTTACCAGAACATTATGCGTCACGACCCGTCCGACCCGTCGTGGTTGGGCCGTGACCGGTTCGTGCTCTCCTGTGGGCACTCGAGCCTGACCCAATACATCCAGCTGTATCAGAGCGGCTACGGCCTCGAGATGGATGACCTCAAGGCCCTGCGCACGTGGGGTTCGAAGACCCCAGGCCACCCCGAGGTCCACCACACCACCGGTGTCGAGATCACCACCGGCCCGTTGGGCTCCGGTTTGGCCTCAGCCGTGGGTATGGCGATGGCGCAGCGTCGCCAGCGCGGTATGTTCGATCCCGAGGCAGCACCGCTGACCTCTCCTTTCGACCACCACATCTGGGTCATCGCCTCCGACGGCGACATGATGGAAGGCGTCAGCAGCGAGGCCTGCTCGCTGGCCGGTCACCAGGAACTCTCGAACTTGACGCTCATCTACGACCAGAACTACATCTCCATCGAAGACGACACCGACATCTCATTCAGCGAGGATGTCGGTAAGCGCTACGAGGCCTACGGCTGGCACGTCGAGACCGTCGACTGGCGCAAGCAGGAGCCTTACACCGAAGATGTCGACTCGTTGTATGCCGCGCTCGAAGCCAGCAAGACGCGCACCGACAAGCCCACGCTGGTCATCCTGCGCACGATCATCGCCTGGCCCGCACCGGAGGCGCGGGACACCGGTGGTGCGCACGGCTCGGCGCTCGGGGCCGACGATATCGCTGCCACCAAGAAACTTCTCGGTTTCGACCCCGGCGTGCACTTTCCGGAAGAGACCGAGATCCACGAACACACCCGCAAGGTCATGGGACGCGGTCAAGAGGCCCACGCCGAATGGCAAAAGGGCTATGACGCATGGCGAGAGAGCAACACGGACGGTGCTGCCCTTCTTGATCGACTTCTGGCCAAAGAGGTACCCGAGGGCTTGGCCGAGGCCATTCCGACGTTTGAAGCCAGCGAAAAGGGTGTCGCCACCCGGAAGGCGTCGGGTTCGGTGCTCACCGCTTTGGCCGACGTCATGCCCGAGTTGTGGGGCGGCTCGGCCGACCTGGCCGGCTCCAACAACACCACGATGGATGGCGTCCCGAGTTTCGTGCCGAGTGGCAAGGCCACCGAGAAGTTCCCGGGCAACGAGTACGGCCGCACGCTGCACTTCGGCATCCGTGAGCACGGCATGGGCATGATCCTCAGCGGCATCGCCCTTGAGGGTTTGACCCGTCCCTACGGTGGCACTTTCCTGATTTTCTCCGACTACATGCGCCCGGCTGTGCGACTGGCCTCGATCCAGCAGTTGCCGACGATTTACGTGTGGACCCACGACAGCATCGGTCTTGGCGAAGACGGCCCGACCCACCAGCCGATCGAGCAGTTGGCTTCGCTGCGGGCCATCCCCGGCCTCGATGTCATCCGCCCCGCGGACGCCAACGAGACGGCCGTGGCCTGGCGCACCGTGCTGGAGACCGTCGACCACCCCAGCGCGATGGCGTTGACCCGTCAGAACGTACCGACCCTGGACCGGTCGGTCTTCGGTTCGGCTGACGGTGTGGCGCAAGGCGGGTACGTGTTGGCCGATGCCGAAGGGGGTGACCTCAAGGTCATCATTGTGGCCACCGGCTCTGAGGTCTCTTTGGCCCTGCAGGCCCGCGAAACGTTGCAAGCGGACGGTGTGCCCACCCGAGTCGTCTCCATGCCGTGCCGCGAGTGGTTCGACAAGCAAGACCAGAGCTACCGCGAAGAGGTTCTTCCCCCCGCTGTGCGCGCCCGCGTCAGCGTGGAGGCTGGAGTGTCCCAGGGTTGGCGCGAGGTCGTCGGTGACGCCGGTCGGATGATCAGCATCGATCACTTCGGTGCCTCCGCTGACTACGAGCGATTGTACCAAGAGTTCGGGATCACGGCCGAAGCGGTGACTGCGGCAGCGCACGACTCAATGAAGGCCGTTGAAGCCGGCGAAGGCCCCATGCAGAACACCCCCACCGAAAAGACCGACGAGGCCCACCCCACCGGGGACGCCGCCTCCGGTGGCACCCATTCCAGCGACGCAACCCAGAAGTGAGGACGCAATGACCCAAGACACGAACGCATCCACAGACCGCCTCAAGCAGCTCTCCGACGCCGGAGTCTCGATCTGGTTGGACGATCTGAATCGTCCGATGATCAAAGAAGGCGAGCTGCAGAGCCTCCTGGACGAAAAGCACGTGGTGGGGGTGACCACCAACCCCAGCATCTTTGCTGCGGCCTTGGCCGACGGCGAGTCCTACACGCCCCAGATCAAGGACCTCGCCGCCGAAGACGCGGACGTCGAGAAGACGGTCTTCACCATCACCACCGAAGATGTGCGCGACGCCTGCGACATCTTGATGCCGGTGTTCGAGCGCACCGACGGTGTCGACGGCCGCGTGTCGATCGAGGTCGACCCTCGGATGGCCGCTGACACTGAGGCGACGGTGGAGATGGCCCAGCGCCTCTTCGACACCGTTGACCGGCCCAACGTGCTGATCAAGATCCCGGCTACGCTCGAAGGATTGCCTGCGATCAGCCAGACCCTGGCCAAGGGCATTAGCGTCAACGTGACGCTGATCTTCTCTCTGGACCGCTATCGCGGCGTCATGAACGCCTTCCTTACCGGTCTGGAGCAGGCACGCGAGCACGGAATTGACCTCTCGAATATCCACTCGGTCGCGTCCTTCTTCGTCTCTCGTGTGGACGCTGAGATCGATGGTCGCCTCGAGAAGTTGGACACTGACGAAGCCCGTGGCCTGCTCGGTAAGGCTGGAGTAGCCAACGCCCGCCTTGCCTACCAGGCCTTCGAGGAGGTCTTTTCCACACCGCGCTGGCAGAACCTGGCCGACGATGGCGCGCACGCACAGCGTCCGCTCTGGGCCTCCACCGGAGTCAAGAACCCTGACTACCCGGACACGATGTACGTCACCGATCTCGTCGCCCCCCAGACGGTCAACACGATGCCGGCCAAGACGATGGATGCAGCGGAGGATCACGCCGAGATCACGGGTGACGCGGTGACCGGCAACTACGAGCACGCTCAGGAGGTCTTGAACGACCTCGAGCGTGTCGGGGTCTCCTACGCCGACGTCGTCAAGGTCCTCGAAGAGGAGGGCGTCGAGAAGTTCGAGAAGTCCTGGAGCGAGTTGCTCGACACCGTCCAGACCGAGCTCGACGCGGCCAAATCCGGCGACAAGTGATCGTGACGACTGCTCCGGCCCAGCCGTGACAGCGCAGCACAACCCGCTCCGCGATCCGGAAGACCGCCGTCTTCCCCGGATCGCGGGGCCGTGCAGCATGGTCATGTTCGGCGTGACCGGCGACCTCGCGCGTAAGAAGTTGATGCCGGCGATTTACGACCTCGCCAACCGTGGGCTCTTGCCGCCCGGGTTTTCCCTGGTGGGCTTTGCCCGGCGGGATTGGGACGACGAAGACTTCGCGTCGGTAGTGCACGATTCCGTCAAAGCTCACGCCCGCACACCCTTTCGAGAGGACGTATGGCGAGGGTTGGCCCAGGGGTTCCGTTTCGTTCCCGGGGCCTTTGACGATCCCGAAGCGTTCAAACTCTTGGCCCAAACCGTGCACGCCTTGGACGAAGAGCGCGGCACGGGTGGCAACCACGCGTTCTATCTCTCGATCCCGCCCGATTGGTTTGCCCCGGTCTGTCAGCAGTTGCGCGATTCAGGACTCAGCGCTCCCTCCCCCGACACGTGGCGCCGTGTGATTATCGAAAAGCCGTTCGGCAACGACCTGGAGAGCGCGCAGGCGCTCAACGAGATTGTCGAGTCGGTCTTCCCTCCAGACTCGGTGTTTCGCATCGACCACTACCTAGGTAAAGAGACTGTGCAGAACATGTTGGCGCTGCGGTTTGCCAACCAAATGTTCGAGCCCATTTGGAACAGCAACTACGTCGACCACGTGCAAATCACCATGGCCGAAGACATCGGTATCGGTGGGCGGGCTGGCTACTACGACGACGTCGGAGCGGCCAAGGACGTCATTCAGAACCACCTGCTTCAACTCCTGGCCTTGACGGCCATGGAGGAACCCATCGGCTTCAACGCCGACGCCGTGCGCACCGAGAAGGAAAAGGTGCTGGCGTCGGTTCAGTTGCCCGACGACCTCTCCACCTCGACCTGCCGCGGGCGGTATACCGAGGGCTGGCAAGGCGGCCAGAAGGTACGCGGGTACATGTCCGAAGACGGGGTCGGGAACGATTCCACCACCGAGACGTATGCCGCAGTGCAACTCAAGGTGCACACTCGCCGCTGGGCTGGCGTGCCGTTCTACCTGCGCACCGGCAAGCGCCTCGGCAAGCGGGTCACCGAGATTGCTGTCGTGTTCAAGCGGGCCCCGCATTTGCCGTTTGCCAGCACTGCGACCGAGGAATTGGGTCGCAACGCCATCGTCATTCGGGTGCAACCCGACGAGGGAGTGACCGTCCGCTTCGGCTCAAAGGTGCCCGGCTCCACTATGGAGGTGCGCGACGTCACGATGGACTTCGGCTACGGAGCATCGTTCACCGAGTCAAGCCCGGAGGCCTACGAGCGGCTCATTCTGGACGTGCTGCTGGGCGACCCACCGCTCTTCCCGCGCCACCAAGAGGTGGAGCTTTCGTGGAAAATCCTGGACCCGATCGTGGATCACTGGCACCGGAGTTCTACCCCACCGCACGACTATCGGGCCGGCACCTGGGGGCCTGAGGAGGCAGACGAGATGATGCGCGCCGACGGCCGGGAATGGAGATTGCCATGATCGTTGACCTACCTAGCACTACCACCGGCACGATCAGCAAACGCCTCGTCAGCCTGCGCAACGAAGTGGGTGCCATGGCGATGGGCCGGGTGCTGACGCTCTTAGTGCAGGTCGATGAGACCGGTGCCGACGAGGCGATCGCGGCGGCCAACGACGCCACCCGACAGCACCCCGCCCGGATTATCGTCGTGGTGCGCGGTAACGCCCGAGGCAAGCAGCGTCTCGACGCCCAAATCCGGGTCGGTGGGGATGCCGGGGCCAGCGAGATCGTCGTCCTGAGGCTGTACGGCGCGTTGGCCGATCATGGCGAGTCGGTCGTCACGCCGCTGCTCTTGCCGGACTCCCCCATCGTCGGGTGGTGGCCCGGTGAGCCCCCCGCAGATGTGGCGGACTCGCCTCTGGGCCAGTTGGCTCATCGGCGCATCACCGACGCGACGCCGTGCACTAAGCCCTCCCGGCAGCTCAAGCGTCGAGCGCAGCATTACCGCAGCGGAGACACCGACCTCGCGTGGACGCGAATCACCCGGTGGCGTGCCCTTCTTGCGGCCACCCTGGACGACCCGCCCTACGACAGCGTCACATCCGTGACGGTGACCGCCGAGGCGGACTGCGCCAGCGCCGACCTGCTTGCTGGCTGGCTCGGCCATGCCCTCGACGTCACCGTGTTGCGTGCCCGTAGCCAATCCGGAACCGGCTTGGTCAGTGTGCGTATGCAGCGGGCTAGCGGTCCTATCGACCTCATCCGCACCGAGGGTCAGGTTGCTGCGCTGTCGCAGCCCGGACAACCCATTCGTGAGGTGGCCCTGCTCGAGCCCGGGCTGTCGGAATCGCTGGCGGCAGAACTACGACGACTAGACGACGACCAGGTGTATGCCGCAGCGCTATGCCAGGGCCTGCCGCGCATTTCGAAGCGCTCCGTGAGCCAAAGTGACGCCATCCGAGCCGGCGAAGCGCCGGAGCGCCCTTCGCGTAAGGCGACCCAGACGTCGGCCTACGGATCGGCGACGCTCTCGCGGGTCAAGCCCGAGGTGGGTTCCCCAGATTCCGAAAGGTTGGAGCAAGCCATTGAGGAGCGACTCGCCGCGAGCGAGCGCACGGTCGAAGAGGTGCGGTCTGGCAAAAAGGAACTTGCCCAGGCCGTGGCCGAGCGCATTGTTGCCGATCTGAGCGCGGCCGTCCAGCAGCGGGGCAGGGGCCACCTGTGCCTGACCGGGGGGTCAATGGGCAGCGAAGTGGTGCGCGCCCTTGCCGACTCCAGCGCTGGAACGCCGGTCTGGGAAGACGTGCACGTCTGGTGGGGCGATGAGCGCTATGTCCCCCGGGGCCACGCAGATCGCAACGATCAGCAAGCCGACGATGCCGGATTGACCACCCTCGGCATCCCCGCTGCCTCGATTCACCGGCTGCTAGGTGCCCGGTCGGATGCCGACGACGTGACCAACGATCTTGCTGGGCTTCCGGCCGCTACCGCGGACTACGCCAGCCAGTTGGCGTCGCTGGCGGAGCCGATTGGCGTCGAGGGTGATATCGCAGCGCCGATGTTTGACGTGATGTTGCTCGGCATGGGCCCCGACACTCACGTGGCTTCCTTGTTTCCCGGTCGCAGCGAGATCAGCGTTGACGACGTCTCGATCACGACAGTGTCCGTCACCGACTCGCCTAAGCCTCCCCCGTTAAGGGTGTCGATGACAACACCGGTGTTGAACAACTCCCGCGCCGTCTTTTTCATCGTGGCTGGAGCCGACAAGGCTGAGGCCGTGAGCACTGCGCGCGCTTCCGAGGCGAACACCAGCCACGTTCCCGCATCCTGGGTGCGCGGACGTGGGGACACCGTGTGGTGGCTCGACGCCGCGGCAGCCGGCGACTCCTAGTTGGGGCTGATTCCCCTGCGCCGGCGCATCGTTGCTAGTGCTTCGTCGAGGAGCTCGGCACCATCGGTGTCTGATCGGCGCTCTTTGACGTAAGCCAAGTGGGTCTTGAACGGCTCGATCCGCACAGCAGCCGGAGGGTTCTCCCGATCCTGTCCCGCTGGAAGGCCACACCGCGGGCAATCCCACGTAGGCGGCACCTCGATCCCGCCCTCGTCCGAGAAGTGACGTTGAGATTCGTGCTCGTTGGCACACCAGTAGGACACGGTGATGGCTGGCGCGCGCGAACCGCGCTCAACCTCTCCCATGGGGCCACTACCTACGCGGCTGCCCTTGATTGAGCTCGTTGCCATTCTTTGGTGCTCCTATCAACGGGTCAGTCCTAGGAAATAAGAATGCCGATCCCAACAATCGATGTCACCCAGATGAGTGCCATCGCGATGGTGATCCGGTTCAGGTTGCGCTCGGCGATCGACGAGCCGCCCAAACTGCTCGACATACCGCCGCCGAACATGTCCGAGAGGCCACCACCGCGTCCCTTGTGCATCAAGATCAAAAGCACTAAGAAGAGCCCACTCAACACAAGCAGGACATCCAGAAAGATCCGGACACCATCCACGCCGTTACACCACCATCAGAATTGTTCGCTGCTTCTCAGCACTTAACCGACTTAGCCTAACCCAGTCAGGCGCCTTGGCCGTGATGCTGGCGGTAGCGGCAGATGGCAGCAAAGTCATCGACGCTGATGGACGCTCCACCAACGAGCGCACCGTCGACATCGTCCTGCTCCATGATGGCCGCAACGCTGCCCGGCTTGACCGAACCGCCGTAGAGGACGCGAACCCCGTCAGCGACTGCGTCGCCAGCCAGGTTACGCAACTCTGAGCGGATAGCAGCGCACACCTCTTGGGCATCTTCAGGAGTCGCGACTTCTCCGGTGCCAATGGCCCACACAGGCTCATAGGCGAGCACCACTGAGCTGATCTGCTCAGGGCGCAGACCCTCGAGGGCTGCGCGCAGTTGTTGCAGCACCAACTTCACGTGGGTGCCCTCTTGGCGGACCTCTAAGGGCTCACCGATGCAGATGATGGGCACCAGGTCGTGGCGCAGAGCGGCCTTGACCTTGGCCGCAACCAGCGCGTCGTCTTCGCCGTGGTGCTCGCGTCGCTCGCTGTGACCGACCGCGACGTAACTGCAGCCAAGCTTGGCCAGGAAGGCTCCCGAGATTTCACCGGTGTAGGCACCGGCATCGTGCTGGGAGAGGTCCTGTGCGCCGTACTTCAACTCCAGTTGGTCGCCCTGCACAAGTGTCTGCACCGAGCGAAGGTCTGTGAACGGCGGAAGGACGGTGACCTCGACGGAAGCGAAGTCGTGCTTGCCGTCCTTGAGGCTCCAGTCCAGCTTCTGCACCAGATGAGTGGCCTGCAGGTGGTCGAGGTTCAACTTCCAGTTGCCCGCCATCAGCGGGGTGCGCGTCGCCATCAATTCTCCAAAACGTCGAGTCCGGGACGGTCTTTGCATTCGAGGTATTCCAAACTGGCTCCACCGCCGGTGGAGATGTGGCCGAACTGGTCATCGGCAAAGCCCATTTGCCGCACGGCCGCAGCGCTGTCGCCACCGCCGACGACGGTGAGCGCACCATCGGCGGTGCGCTCGGTCAGAGCTTGCGCGATGGCCTGGGTGCCAGCAGCAAAGGGCTCCATCTCGAAGGCGCCCATGGGGCCATTCCAAAAGATGGTTTGTGCGTCGGACAACGCTGACACAAACGCCTTCGCGGACTCCGGCCCGATGTCGAGACCAAGTCGGTCAGCCGGGATGGCGTCTGCCGCGACGACCTCGTGATCGGCGTCGGCCGCGAAGGCGGTTGCCGCGACGATGTCGGTGGGCAGCACGATCTGAACGCCCGTGGCTTCGGCGGTCTCCATGTAGCCGCGCACACGTTCGATCTGGTCTTCTTCGAGCAGGCTGTTACCCACCTCGTGGCCCTGGGCTTTGAGGAAGGTGAAAACCATCCCGCCGCCCACCAAGATGCGGTCGGCCGTGTTAAGCAGCGATTCGATGACGCCGAGCTTATCGCTCACCTTTGCGCCACCGAGAATCACGGCATACGGACGGGCGGGGTCGTCGCGCAGAGCCTTCATGACGGTCACTTCGTCCACCACGAGCCCACCTGCCGCGTGCGGCAGCAAGGTCGCTACGTCATACACGCTGGCCTGCTTGCGGTGCACGACGCCGAAACCGTCACTGACGTAGGCGTCAGCGAGGTCGGCCAGTTGCTGAGCGAACGCGCCACGAGTCTCGTCGTCTTTGGCCGTCTCGCCCGCGTTGAAACGTAGGTTTTCCAGGACGAGCACGTCGCCGTCGTCGAGGGCGTCGACTGCGGACTGCGCAGACTCCCCCACCGTCTCGGCGCTGAAGCTCACGGGAGATCCCAACAGTTCGGACAGCCGCGCAGCGACCGGCTCCAGGGAGTACTTCGCTTCTGGGGTGCCTTTGGGACGCCCCAGGTGGGCGCACACGACGACACGTGCGCCCGCCTGGGTCAGTCGTTCGATGGTCGGGACCGACGCGCGGACGCGACCATCGTCGGTGATCCGCGCCCCGTCGAGCGGAACGTTCAGATCACTGCGCACCAAGACTCGCTTGCCGCGCAGATCGGAGAGGGAATCTATGGTGCGCATTTGCTCAGATGCTTTTGCCGACGAGGGTGGTGAGGTCGACCAAGCGTGAGGAGTAACCCCACTCGTTGTCGTACCAGCCGACGACCTTGACCTGGTTGCCGATCACCTTGGTCAGGCCGGAGTCGAAGATGCACGAGGCCGGGTCGGTCTCGATGTCCTTGGACACGATGGGGTCTTCGGTGTAGCGCAGGATGCCCTTGAGGGGACCCTCCGCGGCCGCCTTGACGATCGCGTTGACCTCTTCGGCGGTGGTCTCGCGGCCCGCCTCAAAGGTCAGGTCGGTGGCCGAGCCGGTAGCGATCGGGACGCGCAGCGCAAAGCCGTCGAGCTTGCCCTTC
>JBBSVB010000068.1:0-9933 GCA_038233875.1 Actinomycetales bacterium
ACCGGGTCGATGGCCACATCGAGAGCCCCAGCGTCTTTGCGCACCACCTGCCGATGCACCTGGGACGTCTCCGGAACGTCGATGACGACGTCGCGGGCAATCGCTGCCGCACAACCCAACCGCCGGCCGGTATGCAGACTGCGCGGCCCTGCATACGTGGTCTCGGTCAGGGTGGGCTCGGCTAGTCGCGTCGGGTCGGCGTCGAGCCCCGGCCGCGCCCCGACCTCGACCTGACACCGACCGCAGATGCCGACCCCGCCACAGATCGAGTCGAGGTCGACGCCCAAGCTGCGCGCGGCCTCCAACACCGTCGTCCCCGTGGGCACCACGCCGCGGCGGCCCGACGGCATAAAGTAGACCTCGGCCGAATCTGAGTGCGATTCCGACGCCGACGGTGAATCTGACGTCGCATCCGACATGGCGAAGATGCCTTAGACGCCGCTAGGCGCGCGGGCAGCCCGTCGGTTGGTGCGCCGTCGCGGTGCACCCTCAACCTCCGAATCCGGCGGCCGGTTGACCGAAATCCAGGTGCTGCAGTTGGGGTCGTTGCCGGTCAGCACGTCCGCGGCCCGCAGCATCGAGCGGACCTCGGGCTCCAGCGGGTTGGTGATCGCCGACGTCAGCCCGGCACCGGCGGCCATGGCCAAGAACCCGGCGTTGATGGTGGCCCGGTTGGGTAACCCGAAGCTGATGTTGGAGGCCCCACAGGTGGTGTTGACGCCCAATTCGGACTGCAACCGGTGCACCAACGCCAACACCTGTCGCCCCGCCGTGCCGATAGCCCCAATGGGCATGACCAACGGGTCGACCACGATGTCGCAGGCCGGGATGCCGTGATCGGCGGCCCGGTTCACGATCATCTGGGCAATCTCGAAGCGCACGTTGGGGTCTTCGTTGATGCCGGTTTCGTCGTTGGTGATGGCTACGACGGCCGCACCGTGCTTAGCCACCAGGGGCAGCACCGACTCGAGCCGGTCGTCCTCGCCGGTGACCGAGTTCACCAGGGCTTTGCCCTGATAGACCGCCAAACCTGCCTCGAGCGCGGCAACAATCGACGAATCGATCGAGAGCGGCACGTCGACGACAGCCTGCACCCGGCGGATCGCTTCGGCCAGGATCGCTGGCTCGTCGGTCAGCGGAATGCCCGCGTTGACGTCCAAAATCGACGCGCCCGCCGCGACCTGGGCCAACGCATCAGACTCCACACGGCTGTAGTCACCGGCCTTCATCTCTTCGGCCAGCGCCTCACGCCCGGTGGGATTGATCCGCTCGCCGATGATCGCGAAGGGCCGGTTGTAACCGATCACGACCTCGCGGGTGGCCGAGCTGAGAATGGTTTCGTTCACTGGAGAACACTTTCTGGTGGGCGGTGGGCTTTGCGGGTATCTGCGATCAAGGCTTCGAGGGCGGCATCGTCGAATCGGCGGTCGAGGTCAGCGGTAGCGGCAGCCACTTCGGCCTCCAGATCGGGGGAGCAGTCGCTGCTCACCCGCCGCCACCCGGCCACGAAGGCAGTCGTACCGGCTTGGCCCCGACCGACGGCAGCTCGATGGATGGCCTTCTCAAACCGCATCGGCAGCGCATGAGTGTGCCTGCGCTCGCCATCGCGAGCCACGACTTGACCGGGTATGTCGTGCCACCAGATCACAGTCAACTGCGGTCCGGTCTCCCTGCGCCGGGTCATGGGGGTGGAGTCATCCGGCGGCGATGGCCATCGGGGTGATCCCGGCGGCGGCTTTGCGGGCGGTCACCATCTGCTTGGCCATCTCTGCAGCGACGGCGGCGTCACGGCAGTAGGCGTCAGCCCCGACGGCCACGCTGAACTCTTCGTTGACCGGGGCGCCGCCGACCAGCACGATGTAGTCGTCGCGCACGCCGCGCTCGACCATGGCATCAATGACGACCTTCATATAGGGCATGGTTGTGGTCAGCAGCGCGGACATGCCGAGAATGTCCGGTTTGTGCTTCTCCAGCGCGTCGAGATAGGCCTGGGCGTCCTGGTTGATGCCGAGGTCGATGACGTCGAAGCCGGCCCCCTCCATCATCATCGCGACCAGATTCTTGCCGATGTCGTGGATATCGCCCTTCACGGTGCCAATCACAATGGTGCCGACGGATTCGGCACCGGTCTCGGCCAGCAGCGGGCGCAAAATCGACATCCCGGCCTTCATCGCGTTGGCGGCCAGCAGGACCTCGGGCACGAACAGAATGCCGTCGCGGAAGTCCACGCCGACAATCCGCATACCCTCGACCAGCGCCTCGTTGAGCACGCGCTGCGGCGACCATTGACGCCTCAGCAGGATGTGCGTTCCAGCCGCGATCTCGGCGTGCATGCCGTCGTAGAGGTCGTCGTGCATCTGCTCGACGAGTTCGTCGGTCTCCAGCGTCGCAAGGTCTAGATCGTCGTCAGCCATGGTGTGCTCCTGCCAAGTCGGCGTGGGTGGTGAGGTGACTCATCCGCATACCGAGAATGAGCTGTTGCGGTTGATCTCCCGATTGCGGGAGAAGAACCCGAGGTTGATGTCGGTGCCTGTGTATCGACCCGTCACATGCACGGGATCGGCGTCATGGTCATGGCCGCCCTCGACGGCCTCGATCAACTCGGCCAACGCGTGCCCAGCCAGCGGGGCGTTCTTGAATTGGTTGCCCGAGGTGCCGATGGCGACGTAGAAACCGTCGAGGTCGGTGCGGTCGTAGATCGGGATCCAGTCGTCGGCCACGTCATAGATGCCGACAATCCCGAGCGGTTTGTTGGGGATCTGCAGATCGGGTATGCGGCGGGCTAGGCGCAGCGTCTGTCGCTCCCAGCCCTCCGCGGTCACGGTGTTGCGATATTCGTCGGGTTGGTCAAGCCACTCGAGTTCGTCGCAAGCGGGTTCCAACGAGCCGATGGCCAGCATGCCGCCGGCCTCGGGCTTCATGTAGATGCCGGTGTCTTCGTCGACGAGCAGGTGCCCGATCGGCGCGCCATCGATGCACGGCGAGGGCAGATGGTGCACCTCTTGGCGCATGGGCCGGGTCCCGATGGTCATCGAGCCGGCGAGGCCCGCGAGGTCGTTGACCCGCCCAGAGTCCGGCCCTGCGACGTTAACCACGACCGGCGCGCTCAACGTCGAGCCGTCTGCCAAGGTCACGCCGCTCACCCGGCCGTCGGTTCGGTTGATCCCGACCACGCGGGTCTCGAACCGGAACTGCGCGCCGTGCCGCATCGCCGCATGCTGCAGATTGCGGGCGGTCAGTTGGGGATCATTCACGTAGCCCGCATCCGGCATCCAGACCGCTCCCGGCAGCGGCTCGCCAGGCTCGGCCCAGAATTCATCGGAATCCACCGACGCGGGAGGTCCCATCCGGCGGCCATCGACCAATGGCACACGTCGTGCCAGCTTGGCGGCGTCCCAATACTCGTAGGGAACACCGAGGACCTCGAAGTGCGGCTGCACCTTACTGGCCAGCCCGTCGCCGGTGTCGAGCAGCGCCATGCCGCAGGTCACTAACTCGACCAGCGGTGAGTCGTCGTGTTCGCCGAGGTATGCCGACCAGTTGCGCCAGTAGTGCAGAGCCTCCCAGGACATCGCCACGCCTTGCTCGGTCGAATAGCTGAAGCGCACGATCGCACTCGAGCAGCTCGTGGACCCGTACCCAGCGCTCGGCAACGCGTCGATGCTCAGCGTGCGATGACCCCGCTGCGCCAATTCGTAGGCCACAGCGGCACCGATAACCCCGGCGCCGATGATGATGACGTCAGCGTCGGTGCCCGAAGGCGTTTCAACTCGATCGGCGATGACTGGCTACCTTTCATGCTCACCTGCGGTATGAGTTGCGGTGATTCCCGCTAGGCGGGAACCTATAGACAATTTCCCGTATAGCGGTAACGTATGCCTAGAAATGACTGGTGTAAAGAGTGTCGAGCGCGCAATCTCGCTGTTAAGTGAAGTGGCGCGGCGTCCATGTGGATTAGTGGAGCTCGCCGAGTCATGTGACCTGCCTACAACCACAGCGGCCAGGTTGCTGGCCACGCTTGAGGATCTAGACGCCGTCCGGCGCGACGAGGACGGTCGCTATCATGTGGGTTCGACCGTGGGAGCGATGGCCGCTGTTGAGCGCGGAGAGCCTCGGCTGCGCGATGTCGCCCAGCCCTATCTCGACGAAATGTCTGTCGCGCTCAACGAAGCGGTGTGCCTGTCTGTTGTCTCGGGAGAAGTGAACGTCACGGTGGCGCAAGTCGACGTTCCTCGGCCTGTCCAAGCTGAAAACTGGGAAGGCACCCGATGGCCGCTCGCCAACGGGCCGGCGGGCTATGCGGTGGTCTCCACCTGGTCCAAGGCGAAGGCGCACGCCTTCATCACGCGCCACCCCGAGGTGGCGGACCTAGCGGAGCGCATCGCCACCCCGCCCAAGTCGGGAGTCTGGTGGAGCGACGGCCATTACGTCGAAGGACTGACCAGCGCCACGTTCCCGGTGCGAGGGCGCGACGCAGTAGCGGTCGGAGCGCTGTATGCCTACGGGCCGTCCTACCGATTCCCGGCGACCGACACGAAATCCACCATCGAGGATGTGTTGATCGATTGTGGCCAGCGACTATCCCAGTCCTGGCAAGCACGGACCGAGTCCACTCGAGAAGCAGGTTGAGGCACCCATGAGCATCAGCGAAGCACCCGCAACCTCGAACGATCAGGGCGAGCCCCACGCTTCCGCCGATTCGGGTACGCCGAGCGAGTCCCGCGGAGGTCGGGCCGAGCGGGGCCGCCGCCGCCAACGACCGAAGGGCCCCCAAGCCCCGGCCCAGCCACCGTTCCGGCAACCCACCCGCGGCATCGGTCCGGTCAAGGCCGTCTCCGAGGATCAGTTGGAGTCTATTTACGCGGCGTCTTTGCGGGTGCTCGCCGAGACCGGCATCGACTTCCTGCACCCGGTGGCCCAAAAAATGTGGGTCGAAGCGGGCGCTGACCTCCAAGGCAATCGGGTCCGTTTCGAAGCCGAGCTGATCGAGTCGCTGATCGCCAAAGCCCCGAGCGAATTCACCATGCACTCGCGCAACGAAACCCACAACCTGCACATGGGAGGCGATTCGGTGGCCTTCACTGCGGTCGCCAGCCCGCCCTACGTGGGCGATGCCGCCGGGGGGCGCCGCGAGGGCAACAAGGCCGACTTCGACAACCTGCTGCGCCTATCGCAGTCCCTCAATAGCGTCCACCTTTTGGGCGGCTACCCGGTGGAACCGACCGACATACACGCGTCGGTCCGGCATCTGCACGCCACCCGCTCGATGCTCACGCTGACCGACAAGATCCCGCACACCTACAGTCTGGGCTCGATGCGCAATATCGACTGCCTGGAGATGGTCCGGATCGCGCGGGGTATCGACGCCGCGACGCTCGACACGCAGGCGTCGGTGCACACGATCATTAATGCCAGCTCACCCCTGCGCTACGACGAGCCGATGCTCGAGGGCATCCTGCAGTTCTCGCCGCGCAACCAGGTCGTGGTCATCACGCCCTTCACGTTGGCCGGGGCGATGGCGCCGGTGACGGTCGCCGGAGCGTTGGTGCAGCAAAACGCCGAAGCGCTCGCGGGCATCGCCTTCACCCAACTGGTCAACCCTGGATCGCCGGTGGTCTACGGCGGGTTCACCTCCAACGTCGACATGAAGTCGGGCTCGCCGGCCTTTGGCACACCGGAGTTCATGAAGGCCGCACTGGTCGGCGGTCAGTTGGCTCGCCGCGTCGGCGTGCCGTACCGCTCGTCCAACGTCTGCGCGGCCAATGCCGTCGATGCCCAGGCGGGGTACGAGAGTTCGTTCTCTCTCATGGGCGCGATCCTCGGCGGAGCCAACCTGGTCATGCACGGAGCGGGCTGGATGGAGGGTGGGCTGCGAGCGTCATACGAGAAGATGATCCTCGATGCCGACCTGCTGCAGATGGTGTCGGTTTTCCTCGACCCGATCGTGGTTGACGACGCCAGCCTGGCCGTCGAAGCCATCGCCGAAGTCGGCCCTGGTGGCCACTTCTTCGGTGTGCAACACACCCAAGACCGCTTCCGGGACGCCTTCTACTCACCGATGATCTCGGACTGGCGCAATTTCGAATCGTGGGAGGAAGCGGGCAGCCCGACGTCTGAGCATCACGCCACCCGGCTGGTCAAGGAGTTCTTGGACACCTACGAGCAGCCGCCGATGGACGACGCGGTGCTCGCCGAGCTCGACGACTTCGTGGCCCGACGGGTGGCTGAGGGCGGCGTCGCCACCGACTTCTGAGCAGCGCCCACCACTGCACCAGCCCCATACGAACCACTGAGCCCCAGGAGTACGTGATGAGAAGTTCTGCCCAGGTCGTCGTCATCGGCGGCGGAGTGGTCGGCGCCAGCGTGCTATACCACCTCACGAAAGCGGGGATGACGGACGCCGTGCTGCTGGAGCGCAGCGAGCTCACTTCTGGCTCCACCTGGCACGCCGCTGGTGGGATGCACACGCTCAACGGCGACCCGAACGTCGCTGCACTGCAGAAGTACACCGTGGAGTTGTATGCCGAGATCGAGCGGATCTCCGGCGTGGACTGCGGGACACACCTGACCGGCGGGCTCATCCTCGCCGACACCCAAGAGCGGCTCGACTGGCTGCGGATGGCCCACGCCCGCAACAAGTACCTTGGCCTCGACACCGAGATGATCAGCATCGCCGAGGCCAAGAAATTCTTGCCAATCATGGACGAGCAGTACTTCGTCGGTGCGATGTACGACCCCTTCGAGGGCAACGTGGACCCGACCGGGGTGACCCGGGCCTACGCTCGCTCGGCGCAGATTGCCGGGGCCGAGGTCGTGCAGCACACGCGTGTGGAGTCGATCACCCAGTTGCGCGACGGGTCGTGGGAGTTGGACTGCGGCGACGCCGGGACCATCACCTGCGAGCACTTCGTCAACGCCGGGGGGCTGTGGGCCCGCGAGGTCGGGCGTATGCGCGGCTTGGAGTTGCCGGTGTTAGCGATGGAGCACCACTATCTGATCACCGAGGCGGTGCCGGAGTTGGCGGGATCGCCGTTGTTCCACGCCATGGACTTCGGCGGCGAGGTCTATCTGCGCAAAGAGGGCGAGGGGTTGCTGCTCGGCACCTACGAGCCGCACGGGGTGCCGTGGTCTCCGAAGCAGACCCCGTGGGACTTCGGTCACCAACTGCTGACCCCCGATCTGGACCGCATTTCGGACAACCTCGAGCGCGCTATCGACCACTTCCCGATCTTCGGGAAGGTGGGGATTAAGTCCGTCATTAATGGGCCGTTCACCTTCGCCCCGGACGGCAACCCGCTTATTGGCCCGGTGCGCGGCCAACCGGGTCACTGGGTGGCCTGCGGCGTCATGGCGGGGCTGAGCCAAGGTGGCGGCGTGGGGCTGGCGCTGGCCAACTGGATCACTACCGGCGACCCCGGCTTCGACGTCTGGGGGATGGACGTCGCGCGGTTCGGTCCATGGGCCACGCCGGCCTACACCAACGCCAAGGTGCGCGAAAACTACGGCCGTCGGTTTCGAATCGCCTACCCCAACGAGCAGTTGCCTGCCGCTCGCAAGGTTGCCACCTCACCGATTTACGAACGTCTGGACGCCGCGAATGCAGTGTGGGGAGTCTCTTTCGGGCTCGAACACGCACTGTGGTTCGCCGCCGACCACGACGGTGCTGCGGGGGATCGGCCGACCGAGGAACCGACCCTGCGCCGGTCCAACGCCTGGGACTCGGTGGCCGCCGAGTGCGCCGCCGTCCGTGAGCGCGTGGGGCTGCTCGAGACGACCAACTTCGCGAAGTACGAGTTTGCCGGCCCGGGCGCGCGCGCGTTTTTGGACGCGATCATGGCGGGCGTCATCCCGCGGGTCGGTCGGATCGCCCTGTCGCCGATGCTCAACGAGCAGGGCAAGGTCATCGGGGACTTCACCGTGGCCGCTCTGCCCGCAGCGAGCGCCTCGGACGGGCCCGAGCGCCTGCTGGTCTTCGGCTCCGGTGCCGCTGAGCAGTATCACCAGCGCTGGTTCGACGCCCACCTGCCGACCGACGGTTCGGTGCACTACCGCAGCCTCGGAGCGACCCTGTGCGGGCTGGCCATCGCGGGTCCTCGAGCCCGCGAGGTTTTGGCGGCGCTGGCTGATGCTGATGTCTCCAGCGAAGCTTTTAGGCTGCTCGACATTCGTGGGATGAACCTCGGCAGCGTGCCCGCGCTCGTGGGTCGGATCTCGTTCACCGGCGACCTGGGGTTCGAGATGTGGGTCGAGCCAGCGTACCTCGCCCCGTTGTTTGATCTGCTGATGGATGTGGGCGCCGAGCACGGGATCGCCCTGTTCGGCGGTCACGCGCTCAACTCATTGCGCTTGGAGAAGTCCTACGGTTCCTGGGCTACTGAATACCGCCCGATCTACGATCCGTATGAAGCCGGATTGGGGGTGTTCATGAGGCCGGACAAAGGCGCGTTCATCGGTCGGGATGCGGCCCTAGCGATCCGTGAAACCGGCCCAGCACGGAGTTTGAGTGCCTTCTCTGTGGACGTTCCTTCCGGGCTCCAGGCCGCCGACGTGATCGGCGATGAGCCCATCTCGCACGCAGGGAAGGTCATCGGCTGGGTGACCTCCGGAGGATTTGCCCACCACAGCGGAGTCTCGGTTGCGTTGGGCTACATTCCCGCTGCTGTTGCAGACGAGATCGACGGGTTTGAAATCGAAATTCTCGGCGAGCAGCGGCCGGCGCGCCGGTTGCCTCGGTGTCTCTTCGACCCAGACAGCGAGCGTATGCGGGGCTAGTCGCCTTGTAGAGGAACTGCGCCTGGGGGCGCGGTGCGGCATACTGCCCTGAGCCCTTGCGCCGGATATCCAGCGCCATGTGGGCCGATGACGGCACCTGCCTGCGATGAGAGGACCACAACGCATGGGACGACTATTTGGCACTGACGGGGTGCGCGGCCTCGCGAATAAGGACATCACTGCGGAGTTAGCGTTGAATCTCTCGGTGGCCGTGGCGCACGAGTTGAGCGGCCGGGGGGCCTACGGTGGGCGTCGGGCGACCGCGGTGGTGGGCCGTGACTCACGCGCGTCTGGCGAGTTTTTGGGATCGGCCGTCATGGCCGGGTTGGCCTCCGCAGGGGTCGACGTTTTGGACGCAGGGATGTTGCCGACCCCCGCTATCGCGCACTTGACGATGCGACTCTCGGCCGAAATGGGGGCCATGCTCTCGGCCTCGCACAACGCGATGCCCGACAACGGCATCAAGTACTTCTCCACCGGTGGTAACAAACTTGCCGACGAAATTGAAGACCGGATCACCGAGCGGATGGGCGTCGAGTGGGAGCGCCCCACCGGAGCCCAGGTGGGGCGGATTCAACCGTTCCCGCAGGGGGCTGAGTTCTATATGGAGCACCTGCTGTCCGCGGTGTCGGTGCGGCTCGACGGTCTGCACGTCGTCGTCGATGCCGCCCATGGGGCCGCCGCGTACGTCGGTCCGGAAGCTTTCCGTCGGGCCGGTGCGCGCGTCGATGTCATCGGCGGCGACCCCAACGGGCTCAACATCAACGACGGTTACGGCTCCACCCACCTCGAGCAGTTGCAGCGAGCGGTCGTGGAGCGAGGTGCCGACTTTGGCGTGGCCCTCGACGGCGACGCCGACCGGTGCTTGGCCGTGGATGCTGATGGTCGGATCGTTGATGGGGACCAGATCATGGCGGTGCTTGCGGTCGACCAGCACGAGCGCGGCACGCTCAAAGACGACACCTTGGTTGCGACCGTGATGTCCAACCTCGGTCTACTGCAGGCGATGGAGAAGCATGGGATCACCGTGGTGCAAACCGCCGTCGGTGACCGCTACGTGCTCGAAGAAATGCGCCGCCGCGGACTTAACCTTGGCGGTGAGCAGTCGGGCCACGTGATCATGCTCGATCACGGCACCACGGGGGACGGCGTGCTGACTGC
>JBBSVB010000069.1:0-9839 GCA_038233875.1 Actinomycetales bacterium
ACCGCGCTGAGCCGGATGTCGCGGATCGTGCCGTGGCCGCCCTGGAGAGTCAGAACATCGAGGCACGGCACGTGTGGAAGCCCATGCACCTGCAGCCGGTCTTCGCCGACGCCCGGGCCTTCGTCACCGGGGTCTCCGATGACCTGTTCCGCACGGGAGTCACTCTCCCCAGTGGGCCGAACCTCAGTGACGGCGACGTGGAGCGGGTCACCGACGCGCTCGCGGAGCACCTGGAGAGCTGACCGATGGTGCGTCTCGACGCCAAGCGCATCTTCGACCTTGCTCTGGCCCTACCCGTGGCCGTGATGACGCTTCCCGTCCAGGCGGCAGTGGCTGCCGTGGTGGCGCGCAAGCTCGGGCGTCCGGTGCTCTTCCGTCAGGAACGACCGGGGCTGCACGGGAAGCCGTTCACGATGCGCAAGTTCCGCACCATGCTGCCCGTCAACGTGGAACTGGGCCTGGTAGATGATGAGTCACGCATGACAGAGTTCGGCCGGTGGCTGAGATCCACCAGTCTCGACGAGCTACCAACACTATGGAACGTCGTCAAGGGCGACATGTCACTCGTGGGTCCCCGACCGCTGCTGATGCACTATCTGACCCGCTACTCACCTGAGCAGGCACGTCGTCATGAGGTGCGTCCGGGCATGACGGGTCTCGCCCAGGTATCCGGGCGCAACGGGCTCTCATGGGATGACAAGTTTCATCTCGATGTTCAGTACGTCGAACGGCGATGCTTCGCCCTTGATCTGCGCATCATTCGCGACACCATGCTCGTGGTGGTGCGACGTGAGGGCATCAACGGAGTGGGGCAAGTATCGATGTCAGAGTTCGTGGGAACGGCAGACGTCTCGGCCGGCGCGGTGTGCGGTGCCGCTCAAAAGAACCGAGGTGAGTCGCTGCCTTCGGCGGGAGGCTGGTTGCTGTGCGGAGCAGTTGGGCTGGCGATAGCGGCCTTCGCGAGATGATTGCGTTCCGGGCGGCCGCATTTCAGGTGACGTGTGGATGTTGCGCTGGATGAGTCTCCTGCTTGGGGTCAGGTCACCCAACTTCTCGAGGACTTTGAGGTGAGACTGCTCGCTCATCGAAAGCCCAGGCTTGGAAGTTGGCTGTGACCAGCCGAGGAGGCCAAGCCTCCCGATGAACGCTTACCTGGCTTGGCGGGCTTCACTGCCCTCGACTGGATCCGTGACCCGGATCTCGCATTGGGCGGTGCGGGGCGGAATCATCCATCTTGTGCGGATACGATCACTCAGTGCCCACTGACACCTCAGCCGCGCCCCGGGCTCCCCACACGGGGCTAGCCGTCACGCTGATTGGCCTGTGGGCTTATGTTGCGGTTCTCTACTACTCCTATAAGTTCGTCGTCGCGCCCGCCTTCGCGTACCAAGGGCTTGGATACCGGGAGCCCGATCCAATCGGATTGACCGCTGCGGTTTTGGCTGTTTCGCTGGTTGCGTTGTCCATGCCGTGGCGAATCAGGCGACCTTCGCATTTCATCCTATGGGTGCTATTCATCATGGGTGCTGCACCAGCAATGCTCATCCCGCAGTATTCGTCGGTAGTGACGGCTGGTCAGGCCAACTGGCTTAGTATCAACGTTGCCGGAGCGTTCCTTCTTATCAGGATTCTTGCCTCAGCGAGTCCAAAGGGGATTGCGCCGAGGTTGCAGTCAAGCATGCGCCCGCATTTCTGGCTAGCGATCACAGCTTTTTCGGTCGCAGTCTACGCTTTGATGGTGGCTTATAATGGACTGGATCTTCGTCTCCTGTCCCTCACGGATGTGTACGACGTTCGGACTGAGTTTGGTACGAGGACCGCGGCCTTGCCCATACTCGGCTATCTTCTGCCAATCCAACAGAACGTCATCAATCCGATGCTAATGGCGAAAGGGCTCCTAGCTCGGCGATTCTTTCCGCTCGCCATGGGAGTTGGTGGGCAACTGCTAATCTTCACGTCCGCTGGGCAGAAGACAGTGCTATTCTCCATTGGCGCGACCATGGCCGTAGTTTGGATGTATCGTCGATCTCCTAATCCACTTGGCGCCACTATCCTCTTCGCAGTCACCGTTGGCGCCCTAGCTGCGATCGTGGTGGACAAATTTTCGGGGACGGTTATTGCGTCTTCACTCTTTATCCGGCGCTTCCTTATCGTGCCTGGAGCACTCGTTGCAGCCTATGTCGCAGTCTTTAGCGATAGGCCACGCACGAACTTTGCAGACTCATTGCTGCCGTTCATGAGTAACCCTTATGATGGCTCACTCGACCCAACTCATCTGGTGGGACAATTATTTGTGGGTAACATCGAGACGGCTGCGAACGTTTCCTTGTTCGGGCACGGATTTCTATCGTTTGGGTACATTGGCATGTACATTGAAGGCGTCGCCTTAGGACTCATCCTATGGCTTGTTGACGATGCGGCCAATGAGCTGCCGCTGCCGGTCGCGAGCATTATTCTTCTCATGCCGGCCGTTGCCATCTCTAGTGCTAGCGTCTTCACGGCAATACTCACGCACGGCCTTCTAGCAGCAGTCTTGCTCCTAGCGGCTATGCCGAGAGACGGATGGTCGCGCCCACGGCACAGGGCGAAGATCGCACCGGCAGCACGCGTCGCTCAAGGCTCGGCGCTCGGCTAGAGCACGACCACACCCCCTACAGCGAGGCCGATCAGGAAGTGAGCTGACGAAGTCTACTTTTGGGATGATGCTACATCTCTCGCAGTCCGTGCAGCCATCGAACATTCGTCGCATTGGATGGGAGTCGCGCCTACGGGCGAAGTTACCCTATCGCGTCGGGTGCCAGAAAATCTCCTCCGGGAGTTCCGAGCAAGGGAGGGCGTTGCTGCGCAGCGCCGATGCAAAGCCGGTAAAGAACGGTATAGGCCAAGCACATTGTCAGGGAGTAGCAGAGAATAGCGACAGTGAGCGAGGCGCCGACTGCGAACGGCACGCCGAATGTTGCGATTGTGCTGACAAGTCGTAGAGAGTCCCAGCCGAGCAACCATTTGCTGTGGCCTGTGAGGTTCAATACCTGCGAGAACGGTGCGACGATGAGTTGCGCGTAGGCGCCGACGGCCAACAGCGAGATCGCCACGCCCGTGGCTGACCATCCGGCGCCAAGGAAGGCAGGGGCCGCCCAAGGCGCCAGCCCGCCCACCAGAAGGCAGGGTAGGGCGCCAATGGTGGCCAATGATCGCGCTCCCGACCGAAGGAGGTGCGACGCGTCCTCGCCGGCCCGAAGCGCGCGACCAACTTCCCCTAGAACGACGCTTGCGGCGGCCTGTCCCAGCATCGCGAGCGGGGCAACTAAAATTCGCATAGCCATGGCAAGGATTGCAACCGCCGTGCTCCCAAACAGCCAGGAGGTAAGGAGCAGGGGTGCCTGGCTTGCGATGCTGTTGATGCCGGCGCTTGGACCAGCGACGATCGCATATCTTCGGACGCTACGCCAGGTGCCTCGCAACTGACTCCAACGCAAGTTCGTGATGCTCGTCATCCAAGCTAGGCGCGGTACCAAGAACCCCGCGACCAGCGCTCCCACTCCCGGCGACGCGATACCCAGCAACACTTGAATGATGCTCACGCCGGCGCCTTGGGCGAAGTTCGTCCAGGACAGCCGCCCGTAGCGTCTGCTGCGCGTCAGGGCACTGACACCGACGAGCTGTAGGGATGAGATGGTTACGGCTGGCCCGAGTGCTAGCCACAGCGGAGAAATATTGAGGAGCGCTACAACCACACTCGAACACAAGAGCAGCCCTACCCCGACGACGAGCGCGATCGCGACCGAAAGGCCCAACAACCGAGACGCTTGCGTTTCATCTTCTTCTCGAACGGCATGAATCTCGACCCGAAGAGTCGACACACCGACAAAGATCGCCGTGAGAGCAGAGAAAGTTGCGAACTGCCCGAAAATCGATGGAGTGAAAAGACGCGTCAGCAAAGGGGTCAAAAAGAGGCCCACCAGGGCCGCCCCGCCACTTCCGGCCAATATCTTCAGGACCTGCCTCCGCACTTCAGCTCCTCCTGGATGGGCCCGCCGAGTTCGGTGGCTCGAGAAGGCGGGCAACCTGCCCAACGAGCGAAGCCGCTTCCGCCTCAAAGCTGAAGTGAGCTTCGAGTGCCATACGACCTCGATCACCCATGTGCGCTGCGGATTTTGTATCCCGCAGCAACTCGTCTATCGCCGCCGATACCTCCGTTACATCCAAGGGATCGACGAAGATCCCACAATCGTAGGGCCCTAATTGTTGTACCCACGAGGGAAATCGAGACGCGACGAATGGTCGAGCACTGGCCATGTACTCATAGAGTTTTGTCGATTGTGCGGTGAGGTAGTTGGGTAGAGGGTGGAGCACACACAATCCTACATGGCTTCGGGCTAGAACATCAGGAATCTGCGACACGTCGACGACCCCCAGGTATTCGATACCTTCGTCGCCATGGCGAGCAAGTTCCTCGGCTACGTCATCGGTCGCGATGCCGGCGACTATTAACCTTGGGTTGTATCGCGACTTGCGACGTGCGTCCAGCATCGTGCGCAGCCCACGACCTTCGTTGATGGCGCCAACGTAGGCCAATGTCGGCCTCCCGGCAGTGGGCATCGGAGCCACGACATCGAATGACTGTCGCCAAGGAAAGTTCTGCACCAGGGCCTTGTTTGCGTTTTCGTATTGAGCATGAATTGTCGGCGTGGCCGTGACAATGCCATCAAGATGACGGTCCGCCAATCTCTCTAGTCTCCTGCCGAGCCAAGCAAGTAGCGGCCGTAGGGGCCGCGGAACGTAGGTCTTTCCCGCTATCTGCTTTGACAGTTCCTCGTGCGCATCGTAGACCACACGTGAACGTCGCGACGCTCGCCATGCAATGGCCAAAGGGATCAGTTCGGGATCGTGGACATGAACCAAGTCGGGTTGAAGGTCCTTGAGAACTCGCCAGGCGGCCACCGGTCCCAGTGCCATCCGAGCGAGCCGCCCATTCCGCTGCGGGAGTGCGTGAATCGAGATGTCATCGATAATTTGGTCGGCTGGGGTGACTGCTACCAGGTGAACGTCGTACCCTGCACTCTTCAGGGCTGCGCACTCCTTGCGGAAAATGCGGTTGTCCAACGCCGGATGGGCCGTGGTCAGATGCACCAATCGTGGGGGTTCATGCATCTCATGACCTGCTTCTGGCTACCGCTGAGTCGAGAATAGACCCAAGGAGTGTCCCGGCTGCTTGACGCGAGAATCGTTCGGCTAGGAGAGCGCGCCCGTTGGCGCTCCATTCGGCCCTGCGTGAGGGACTGGCGTCACGCACTTCCCGGAGGCACTCGGCCAGTTCATCTGCCCCCCCGAGGCGCCCGCATTCGCCGTCTATCATGATACGGCCTAGTCCTGGCGCGGCATTGCTGACGACTGGCAGACCCGCCGCCAGGTAGTCGAATAGCTTGTTCGGGCTCATTCCCTTAAGAAATATCGGTAGGGGCGTCACAGCGTGCACTCCAACGTCACATGCGTGCAGCAGCCTTGGGAGCTCCACCTTGGGGACCGGGTCCTGAAATCGAACGTTCGAGAGCCCCAAGGACTTCGCCCGAGCCTGCGTAGCGGTCTTGCTGGGCCCGGACCCCACGAGGAGAAAGTCGATGTCAGGCAACGTTGTCGCCGCGTCCAGGATGTAGTCCAATCCGTCCTTCGGCCCGTGTGCTCCTGCGAACACGGCAGTGAACTCTCGCGTTCCGAACTCTTCTCGTAACCTCAACTTGGAAGTGTCCACCTGGAAGTCGGATGGCTCGGTGCCGTTCGGTACAACGTGGATCTTGGTCGTAGCTACTCCCAGGCTCGACAGATGATCCTCCCACCCGCCGGTCACACAGATCACTGCATCAGCACGTCGACAGATGAATCGTTCCAGCGACGAGAGGAGCCGGTGCGTCATGCTTCCTTCGCGTAGTTTCCCCGCGGCCACGATCGACTCAGGCCACAGGTCCCGCACCTCGAGGAGAAAGGGTACATGCTTCATTCTCGCAATGAGCAATGCTGCGAGAGGCGCAAAAAGCTGAGGCGACGACCCCACGACAGCCTCGACGTGACGCTCCCGCAAACCTACGGCCCAACTCTTGACCGCGTATGTCGCCCAGCCCCGAAGACGCGACACGGCCCCTGCATCGCTTGCAGGGAGACTCACTAGCCGGAATGTTCCTCGCGGTTCCGCGAACCTTTCCTGGGTGTAATGGTTGCGGTCCCCTGCCACGATTGTGGGGCGCCAGCCTGGGATGCGCGTGAAGAGATCAACATGGCGCGTACCCCCGCCTTGGGTTCGCGGCAATGCGAACTGGTTCAGCACCAGCACTCGACGCAGGTGCGGAGCGTTCGATGGAGTCGGGTTAACGGGCATGACTACGCGGGCAATTCGACGGCGAGGCCACTGATTGCTGATGCGATGCAGGCTTCAGCAACCCGTACCGTTGAGAGGCCGTGCACCATCGCGACGATGTCGGCGGGCTTGCCGAGCACCGCATCGCGGAACTGTTCGTGCTCAACCCGGAGTGGCTCGGGTTTTGCGATGGCATAGCGGACGACATCGCCTTCCGAGACGCCTCGGAACTGGGCGATCTCGTCGCGGGTTACGGGCACGATCCCGTTTGCGTAGAAGGTGAGGTCGGCGGTCAGCGTGTCGGCGACGAAGGCTCCATTTTCGCCGGTGATCGTTGTGACCCGCTCCTTCAGCGGTGAGAGCCAGTTGACCAAATGGTTGGTCACGGTGCCGTCGGCAAGCAGGCCGGTCGCAGCCACTAGGTCCTCGAACTCGCGTCCGCTGCGGTGAGCGGTGTTGGCGCTGATCCGGGTGTAGGGCTGTTGAGTCACCCACGCCGTCAGGTCAATGTCGTGGGTGGCGAGATCCTTCACCACACCAACATCGGCGATTCGAGCAGGGAATGGGCCCTGGCGACGGGTGGTCACTTGGTAGACTCGGCCCAACTCGCCGGCCTCAATTCGTGCGCGAGCGCTCTGGAGCGCCGGGTTGTACCGCTCGATGTGGCCGACGGCGCCGATCAGACCACCTTTTGCAAAGGCCGTAGCCAATCTCTCGGCCGACGGGGTGTCCTGGGCTAGCGGCTTCTCGATCATCGCGTGTACGCCGGCCTCGGCGAGCGCGAGGCCGATCGGCTCGTGAAAGATCGTGGGCACGGCCACCATGCAGTAGTCGATGCCTGCCGCGATGAGTGCCTCGACGGAGTCGAGCAGCGGGCGACCATTGGCGACACCGTGCGGGTCGCCGCCGTCGTCTGCCACCGCGACGAGATCGACACCCTCGAGTGATGAGAGCACGCGGGCGTGGTGACGGCCCATCATCCCGAGCCCAATCAGGCCAGCTCGTAGTTTCGCCATGTCAGACCCCGGCCTTCACGAGGGCGTTGACGCCGATGACGATGCGCTCGAGGTCGGCGGGGGAGACCGACGGGTGCACGGGCAACGAGAGGCACTCGGCTGCCGCGCGTTCCGTCTCGGGTAGGTCATCCGACGACTGGAATGGGGCCAGCCGGTGGTTGGGCACGGGATAGAACATGCCACTGCCGACGTTGTGCTCCTGACGCAGCGCGGCAGCAAGGCCATCGCGGTCCTCGGCGACCCGCACGGTGTACTGGTGATAGACGTGCACCGCGCTGGCTGAGACCGGGGGAGTGATCACACCCTCTAGATTCGCGTCTAGGAAGGCGGCGTTCGCCTGACGTTGCTTCGTCCAGGCGTCGATCTTGGTCAGCTGCACCCGGCCGATCGCCGCGTGGATGTCGGTCATTCGGTTGTTCAGCCCCACGACTTCGTTGTGGTACTGCTGCTCCATGCCCTGGTTGCGGTAGAGGCGCATCATCCGCTCGATCTGAGGGGTCGCCACCGAGACCATGCCGCCCTCCCCGGAAGTCATGTTCTTCGTCGGGTAGAGCGAGAACATGCCGAACGCCCCGAAGGCCCCAACCGGGGTCCCGCTGAGCGAGGCGCCGTGGGCCTGGGCAGCATCCTCGAAAACTTGGATTCCGTGCCGCTCGGCGATCGCCATCAACTGATCCATCTTGGCCGGCTGGCCATAGAGATGGACTGGCATGACGCCAACCGTCCGCTCGGTGATTGCAGACTCGACGGCCTGCGGCGAGAGGCAGAAGTCGTCGGCGTCGATGTCGGCGAACACCGGAGTCGCGCCGGTCAAGGCGACCGAGTTGGCGGTGGCCGCGAACGTGAACGAGGGCACGATCACCTCGTCACCCGCCTTGACTCCGCAGGCCAGCAAGCCCAGGTGCTGCCCTGACGTCCCGGAGTTGACGGCAACGCAGCCACGTCCAAGCCTGAAGTGAGCCGCGAACTCCTCCTCAAAGGCCTTAACCTCTGGACCCTGGGCCAGCATGCCGGAGCGCAGAACGCGGTCTACAGCGACGCGCTCCTCCTCGCCGATCAGTGGCTTGGCGGGTGGAATGAAGTCGTTCATTAAGCTCCCTTGTGAAGTGGGTCGTCAGGCCTTGCCGACCGTGAGCACGGTGGCGTCGGGGAAGGCATCGGATCTCAGGATGTTTCGGCCGTCGACGATGACCTTGGCCGAGGGCAGGTCAGCGCACCCGAGCCGGTGGTATTCCTCGTGGTCGGCTTGGAGAATGGCCGCGTCGACGGCAGTGCCGAGGTGGTGGGCCGTGAACCCGAGATCTGCCAGTTCGTCATCGGTGTACATCGGGTCGTGGACCGTCACCTCCGCACCTTCGTTTTCGAGGGCTTCGACGGTGGGAAACACGCCGGAGAAGGCAGTCTCTTTCACTCCCCCGCGGTAAGCAGCTCCGAGTACCACGACCTTGGCCCCGGCCAGGTGGCCAAGAGCTCCCTTGGCCAGGCCGACGGAGTAGGCCGGCATCGCAGCATTGGCCTCACGGGCAGCACGTACGACGGTGGCACCGGGATCATTCCAGAGGTAGAGGCGCGGGTAAACCGGGATGCAGTGGCCGCCGACAGCAATTCCCGGTCGGTGGATATGGCTGTACGGCTGCGAGTTCGAGGCCTCGATGACCTTAAAAACGTCGATCCCGGCCCTCGCGGCGAAGGCTCCGAACTGGTTGGCCAAGGCGATGTTGACGTCGCGGTAGGTCGTTTCGGCCAGCTTGGCCATCTCGGAGGCCTCGGCCGAGCCCAGATCCCACACGCCGTTGCCCCTGGCGAGGTCGGGTCGGTCGTCGAAGTCCAGCACCGCCTCGTAGAAGTCGCGTGCGGCGAGGGCGCCGGCTCCTGAGAGACCACCGATGAGCTTCGGATACTTTCGCAGGTCCTCGAAAACCCGGCCGGTCAGCACGCGTTCTGGTGAAAACACCACGTGGAAATCGCGCCCTTCGGTGAGCCCGGAGCCTTTCTCGAGCATCGGCTTCCAGCGCGTGCGCGTCGTGCCGACGGGCAGCGTCGTCTCAAAGGCCACAAGAGTGTTGGGTCGCAACCCAGCAGCAATATCGCGCGTGGCCGCGTCCATCCAACCGAAGTCTGGCGTGCCGTCGCCATCGACGAAGAGGGGCACGACAACAACCACGACATCACTGTTGGCCACGGCTGAGATGGTGCTCGTCGTCGCAGTAAGGCGTCCGCTCGCCACGACGCCCGCGAGCTTCTCCGCCAATTGTGCCTCGCCAGGGAAGGGTTCGCGGCCATCGTTGACCGTGGCGACGGTGGCAGCGTTCACGTCGGCTCCAACGACGTCATGGCCCTTGGAGGCGAACTGCACGGCCAGTGGCAGGCCAATTTTCCCGAGCCCGACAACGGTGATTTTCACAGAGTTCCTTCGAATGGGATTGGCAGAGCGTCAGATGCCCTATGACTCGATGAGCTGACCGCCGGTCTCG
>JBBSVB010000070.1:0-9785 GCA_038233875.1 Actinomycetales bacterium
GTGGAAGCGGATTCCGATTCAGTCGCCGAGTCCACGACTGCGGCGGTGTCGGTGACCTCAGGGTCACCGGCACAGGCACTCAAGCCGCCCACGAAGACCACTGTGGCCAATGCTGCCCCTGAGCGACTACGAATGGTTCGTGCCATGATGTGCTCCTGTCCTTGTGGTAGAACCCCAGATTGAGTCATAACCCTGGGAATTTGTTGATACGGGAACGTGCTGTGGTGTCATAGTTCGGTTCTGCCTAGACGTCTGCACACCTATCGAGGTTCCTTTGAGCGGCAACATTACCTTTAAGCACGACAACACTGCGGTGCTGTCGATCACGTCGGTCGAGGCACCGGTGGTGATGACCTCGCAGGAGTTCGACCGGATCATCGGCGATTCCTACACCCGCAACGGACTGCGACCTGGCATGTTGGGTCAGTTGGCCGGCATCCAGGAACGCCGCTGGTGGCCTGAGGGCACGAGTTTTGTGGACGGTGCTGTGGAGGCGGGGGCCAAAGCAATCGCTGAGTCGGGGGTGGACCCTGCGCGCATCGGGATGATGATCAATACCTCCGTTAGCCGCGAGCACTTGGAGCCGTCGGTCGCCGTGGGTATCCACCACCAACTCGGTATGCCGTCTAGTTGCCTCAACTTCGACCTTGCCAACGCTTGCCTGGGCTTCGTGAACGGTATGCAGTTGGCGGCGACCATGATCGACGCAGGACAAATCGACTACGCCCTCATCGTTGACGGCGAAGGCTCGCGCACCCCGCAGGAGAAGACGTTGGCTCGCTTATCAGCGCCCACCGCCACCGCAGAAGACATCCAGCGCGAATTCGCGACCTTGACTTTAGGTTCCGGGGCTGCAGCCATGGTGTTGGGCCGCGCCAGCGAGCACCCGGGCGCCCACCGCATCATCGGCGGCGTCTCCCGCGCCGCCACCCAGCACCATGACCTGTGCGTGGGCGACTTCGACTCGATGCGCACTAACACCAGCGGCCTTCTCGTGGCCGGCATCGCTCTAGCCAGCGACCTTTGGGCCGACGCTAAAGAAGACTTCGACTGGACCGACATGGACCGCTACATCATGCACCAGGTCTCCCAGGTGCACACATCCAAAACCGCTGAGGCACTTGCACTTCCGACGGACCGTATCCCGATCACCTTCCCGACGCTGGGCAACGTCGGGCCGGCTGCGGTCGCGATCACCTTGGCCAAAGAGGTCGAAAAACTCGAGGCTGGCGACCGCGTGCTGATGATGGGCATCGGCTCAGGTCTGAACATGACCTGCCTCGAGCTCGCCTGGTGATCCCTGCCGGACTGCCGGGTGTAAATCCAGCGTGGTCACGACAGATCGACGCGCCAGATGCTGAAGGGATCAGCCGAGTCTGGCATGTGCTCGACAACGGGCCTCTCCTCGCTGAGCGCGGTGAAAATGTCGTCGGGACCGTTTTGTGCGTGCACGGCAACCCCACCTGGTCATATCTTTGGCGGCATGTGCTGGATCAGGCCCCCGCCGGTTGGCGTGTGGTCGCAGTGGACCATCTGGGCATGGGCTACTCGGAGCGGTTGAGCGCTCCCCGCTCGTTGGCTCAGCGCATCGATGACCTCGGTGCGCTGACACGGGCGATGGACCTACGTGGCCCCATCATTCCGCTGGCTCACGACTGGGGCGGGCCTATCGCCACCGGGTGGATGATTGATCACCCGGGCGCAGTTGTGGGTTTGATCTTGACGAACACTGCGGTGCACCAGCGCGACGACCAGCCCAGGCCGCTGGCGATCACCACGACCCGAGCCCGGCCCCTGCTCGATCTCCTGACTGCGCGCACGTCAGCGTTCGTCGCCGCAACGACCGCGCTGAGCCGTCCGTCGCTGCCTAAAGACGTGCGCAGGGCCTTCGCGGCGCCATACGAAAGCGCGGCCCGCCGGGACTCCGTGCGTGATTTTGTCGCCGATGTGCCCTTTGAGCACGACCACCCCACCTACCCCCGGTTGCAGACCATCGCCGAGGGACTAACCCACGTCAGTGTCCCGGCACTTTTCGTCTGGGGCACCAACGACCCCGTGTTCTCCCGCCGCTACCTCGACGATCTGCAGACCCGCGTCCCCCACGCTGACGTGCAGGTCTACCCCCGCGCCTCGCACCTGGTGTTGGAAGACAACCCCGAGGGTGTCGGCGTGATCTGGTCGTGGATCACCGAGCACTTCCCCACCTCATCGGCCCAGAGGGTGCCTGCCGATCAGGAGTCCATCGAGTGGGCCACTTCGCTAGCTCAGCTTGAGGTGGTTGCCACAAACCCGAAAATTCCGGCCATCGTCGAGCTTAGTGGTCACGGTGCTTCGATCACGCGCCAAGACCTCAGCGAGCGAGTCGACACTATGGCTCGGGCCCTGTACGCCCGCGGTGTGCGAAGTGGTCAACGCGTGGCAGTGCTCATCCCGCCCGGCATCGACCTCAACACCGTGGTGTATGCCGTCTGGCAGCTCGGCGGAGTCGTCGTGGTCGCCGACGCCGGGCTCGGTTTGGCTCGGTTGGGTGCGGCGTTGCGTAGCGCATCACCAGACTTCGTTGTGGGTATCCGCAAGGCTTTGGTGTTGGCCCGGGCTACCCGCGTGCCGGGGGTTCAGATCAACGCTGAGCCTGCTGCGGTGCGCGGCATGCTGGCCGAGGCTGCGGCATACCCACCGTTGTCGGACGAGGAGCGGGGCGCTGGCGCTGATGCTCTGCACGACGACGCTGCTCACGCGGCCATCCTCTTTACCTCCGGCGCGACGGGGCCGCCTAAGGGCGTGGTCTACACCCGGGGTCAGTTGCGCGCCCAGATGTCGTTGCTGCGCGACACGTTCGACCTGGTTGACGGGGAAGGTTTCGTCGCGGCGTTTGCGCCGTTCGCGCTCTACGGCCCCCCTCTTGGCCTTCCGTGCGCCGTGCCCGATATGGACGTGACCGCTCCGCACACGTTGACGGCGGCTGCGTTGGCCGATGCGGTAGCGGCGGTCAACGCCACCGCCGTGTTTGCCTCACCGGCTGCCCTGCGCAACGTGGTGGCAACCGCCAACGACCTCAGCCCAGAGCAGCGCCGCACGCTAGCCACACCGCGATTGGTGATGTCGGCCGGGGCCCCCGTGCCCACCGCGTTGCTGCGTGACGTCAAAGCGCTGATGCCCGCTGCGCAGACGCAGACGCCCTACGGCATGACCGAGGTGCTCCCGGTTGCCTCCATCGACCCGACCACCTTGAGCACGACGAACGTTAAAGGCGATAACAGCGGTCACGAGCAGGGCAGCGATATCGATAGCGGTAGCGGCGTGTGCGTGGGCCCGGCTTTGCAGGGCGTCCAGATCCGTATTGCCCCCCTGACCGCAGGGGCTGACGACGACGAACTCACCGACACGCCCGGAGTCCTCGGCGAAATCGTGGTCCGTGCGCCGCACGTCAAACTGCGCTACCACCGGGCCTGGGGCGCTCAGCAGGCGAGTGCGCGGCCTGCAGGCTGGCACCGCACCGGCGACGTGGGCACACTGGACGAGCAAGGCCGTCTCTGGGTGCAAGGCCGCCGGGTGCATGTCATTCACACCTCAAACGGCCCGCTAGCCCCCTATCCGGTAGAGCACCGTATCGCGGAGTTGCCCGACGTTCACGATGTCGCAGTGGTCGGTGTCGGGCCCGACGGCACCGCAGCGACGGTGGCCATCATCGTCCCCACGCACCGTATGGGGCGTCGGGACTCCCCCTTGGCCGGCCCGGTGATAGCGGCGCAGGTCCGCGAGGTGGCTGGGGTGCCGATCGCTGCCGTGCTGGTCAAGGACTGGCTGCCCGTCGATATCCGCCACGCTTCCAAGGTCGACCGCACTGGTCTAAGTCGCTGGGCTGATGTCGTTTTGCACGGTCGAAGAGCGCACGCGGGCGCACACAACCCGCTCGCTGCCGCCCTGCGTGGCACCAGGACTGCTCGCCAACCCACCACTCGGAGTCGTTGATGCGCGTCCTGGTCACCGGCGCGAGCGGCATGCTTGGTGGCGCGGTTGCCGACCTTTTCGCAGCCTCTGGGCACGACGTGCGCGTGATGCAGCGACGCACCGCTGGCGGTCGGCACACCGAAATCTTGGGTGACATCACCGACCCCCATGCGGTCCGCACAGCCGTGGACGGTGTCGACGCGATCATTCACCTCGCGGCCAAAGTCGATGTCGTCGGCCGATGGGCTGATTTCGCCTCCACCAACGTCGAGGGCACCCGCAACGTCGTCAAGGCCGCTCGCGGGGCCGGGGTGCGTGCCCTCGTGCACGTCTCGTCGCCGTCGGTGGCTCACGGCGGGCATTCGCTAGTCGGCGTGGGTGCCGCGCCCGCCGACCCGTCGGTGCGCGGGCACTACGCCCGCACCAAGGCCATGGCCGAGCGCTTGGCCTTGGCGGCTCACGGAGACGACCTCAAAGTCACTGCCATCCGGCCACACTTGGTATGGGGCCCGGGCGACACTCAACTCGTCGGGCGCATCCTCGCCCGCGCTCACGCCGGGCGGCTTGCCATCGTCGGCTCCGGCGCGGCCTTGGTCGACACCACCTACGTCGACAACGCCGCCGCGGCCATTGCCGCTGCCTGCAACCAGATTGACGATGCTGGGGGTCACGCCTTCGTGGTCACCAACGGCGAGCCGAGACCCATTGGCGAGCTCGTCGCCGACATCTGCCGCGCCGGCGGAGCCCCGCCCCCGCACCTGCACGTGCCCTACCCGCTGGCCTGGGGGATCGGAGGGCTGATCGAAGGCGTGACCGCGCTAAGCCACCGAGTGCCCGGCGTGCCGACGATCAACCAGCCGCCGCTGACCCGGTTTCTGGCCTCCCAGATGGCCACTGCGCACTGGTTCGACCAGCGTCAGACCCAGGAGGTGCTGCGTTGGGCTCCCACGGTGAGCATTCAGCAAGGTCTGGATACCCTTAGGGCCCACTACGCAGCTGGCGCCTGACGCCACTGACCCAACCGACCACATGGGGGCACGAGCAGCATGAACACCGCAGGGTTGGCGCGCACCATCGCTGCCCGCGCTGCCGTCGGGGGTGGCGGCTTAGCCGCGGCAGGGCTGCTCGGTTTGGCCGTCGTGAAGACCGAAGCCGAGATGGCACGTCGGGTCATCGGTGACGGCCCCGGGATCGGCCACGACGACACCGGGACGTACGGTGCCGGCAGTGGCGAACCTCACTACCTGTTGGTCTTAGGTGACAGCACTGCTGCCGGGGTTGGCGCAGACGGGCCCAGCACCGCCCTAGGCGCGACCGTCGCCATTGGCGTCGCAGCGCTCAGTGGTCGCCCCGTGCACGTGCGCAACGTCGCCCGAAGCGGTGCCACCTCGCTCGACCTCGTCGCTCAAGTCGCGCACGGGCTTGGAGTGATGCCGAAGGCGCAGGTCGGCATCGTCATGATCGGCAGCAACGACGTCAAAGAGCGCGTCGACATCGACGTGTCAGTGGGCCATCTCGCCCAGGCCGTCACCGCGTTGAGAGATGCTGGGGTCAGGGTTGTCGTGGGCACCTGCCCCGACCTGGGCACCATCCGGCCCGTGCCGCAGCCCCTGCGGGTGCTGGCGCAGAAGTGGAGCCGCGATTTGGCTGCGGCGCAGACCATCGCTGTGGTCGAAGCCGGCGGACGGACGGTCTCGATCGGCGACTTGATCGGACCCGACTTCCGGCTCTCCCCCGAGTTGTTCAGCGACGACCGGTTTCACCCTTCGTCGGCCGGTTACGCCCGCGCAGCCTCGGCCATGCTGCCCAGCGTGCTGGACGCTCTGGGCGAGTCCACGCCCGACTCGGATCGCCCGGTGGACTATCGACGCGGCGAGTGGGTCGAGCCCCTGCCTGCTGCTGCTGCCCGAGCGGTCAGTGACCCGGGCAGCGAGGTCAGCGCCACGCACGTCGACGGCAGTGCCACCAGCGCGCGGGGGCGCTGGGCCAAACTCCTGCGCCGCGAGCGCCCGACGCTGCCGAGTGCAGCAGTTGAGGCTGAGGCATCAGATGGGCCGGCACCGGACGCGTCCGACCGCTAGACGCTGGCCAGTGCTTCCGCGACAGTCAGCAACTCCATACCGTGGGCAGTGGCCACACCTTCGTTCGTCACACGCCCGTTAACCGTGGACAGACCCAGCGCTAGGGCCGGAATAGCGCGCAGCGCTGCCGCCCACCCGTGGTCGGCGATAGCGACGGCATACGGCAGGGTGACGTTGGTCAGGGCGAACGTCGAGGTGCGCGGGACGGCACCGGGCATGTTGGCTACGCAATAGAAAACCGAATTGTGGACTGTATAGATCGGGTCGGCATGCGTGGTGGGTCGTGAGTCCTCGAAGCAGCCGCCCTGGTCGATCGCAATGTCGACCAACACGCTGCCCGGCTTCATCCGCGAGACCATCTCGTTGGTCACCAGCCGTGGGGCTTTCGCTCCGGGGATTAACACCGCTCCGATCACCATGTCGGCTTGCATCACGTGCGACTCGAGTTCGTACTTGTTGGAGGTTACGGTCTTGATCCGACCGTTCCAGCGGCGATCCAGCACCCGCAACTTATCTACGTCGGTGTCCAAGACCGTCACGTCGGCCCACAAACCGAGAGCCATCGTGGCTGCGTGCGAGCCGGAGACCCCGCCCCCGAGCACGACGACCTTCGCCGGGTCCACGCCAGAAACCCCGCCCATCAACAAACCCCGGCCCCCGTTGACCCGCATCATCGCCTGCGCACCGGCCTGTGGCGCGAGACAGCCGGCGACCTCACTCATGGGATAAAGCAGCGGCAGGCCCCGGTTGGGCAACTGCACGGTCTCGTAGGCGATCGAGGTGGTGCCCGCATTGATCAGCGCGTCCGTGCAGGGCCGAGAAGCGGCCAAGTGCAGGTAGGTGAAGAGGGTCAGGTCGGGGCGCAAGTGCCCGTATTCGCTTTCGATGGGCTCTTTGACCTTCATCACCATCTCGGCCTCAGCCCACGTGGTTTCCGCGTCTGGGCGGATCGTAGCCCCGGCAGCGATGAACTCGTCGTCCTCGATAGCGGAACCCAAGCCTGCCCCCTGTTGCACTAAAACCTCGTGCCCGTGGGCCACCAACTCATTCGCCCCGGCAGGAGTGAGCGCGACACGGTATTCATGGTTCTTGACCTCTGTCGGAACACCAATACGCACGGGGACTCCTTCGTTGCGCTCACACCGTGGGTGAGCAGATGGGGGACGTTTGCCATCGTGGCAGCACCGAGCGCTGACGTACAGCCCTTGGTTGCGCAGGGCTGGCGTGGCGGTCGACACGGCCTCTGCGACGGCCAGCCCTAAACTCAGGTAACAACACGCGCTTAACCCGTACTGACACTGAGTAAGGGATACCCATGACCGAAGCAGTCATCGTCGCCGCCCGTCGCACTCCTATCGGGCGTGCGTTCAAAGGTTCGCTCGCGTCGACGCGCCCCGACGACCTGAGTGTTATCGCCATAAAGGCTGCGCTGGCGGACCTGCCGGGGGTGGATGCCTCGGTGATCGAGGACCTCTACCTGGGGTGCGCCGAGCCGTCGTTTGAACACGGCAGCAACATGGCGCGGATCGTGGCGGTGCTGCTTGGTCAAGACGATCTGCCCGGCACCACCGTGAACCGGTTCTGCGCGTCGTCGGTGCAGACCACCGCGATGGCTTTCCACGCGATCAGGTCGGGCGAGGGGTCCGCCTTCATCAGCGCAGGCGTCGAGTGCGTCTCTCGGTATGCCGACTTCGCCGGGGCTGGGGGCTCAGCGCAGCAATCGCAGAACCCGCTGTTTGCCACCGCCGGAGCCCGCACCGTCGAGACCGCCCAGACCAATGCCGCGTGGACCGACCCGCGCACCGATGGGTTGCTTCCCGACGCCTATATCGCCATGGGACAGACCGCCGAGAACGTGGCCACGTTGCGCGGCATCAGCCGTGAGCGTCAAGACGAGTGGGGGGTGATGAGTCAGAACCGAGCCGAAGCCGCCATCAACGCCGGGGTCTTCGATGCTGAGATCGCGCCCGTGGCGCTGGCCGATGGCTCAGTGGTCAGCCGGGACGATGGCCCCCGTGCTGGCGTGACCTACGAGAAGGTCGCCACCTTGGCCCCCGTGTTTCGCCCCGATGGCACCATCACCGCTGGCAACTGCTGCCCGCTGAACGATGGGGCCGCAGCCGTGGTGGTCATGAGTGACGCACGAGCCAACGAACTAGGGCTCACGCCGCTGGCCCGGATCGTGTCTACTGCGGCCACGGGGTTGTCGCCGGAGATTATGGGCCTGGGGCCGGTCGCCGCCTCACAGTTGGCGTTGCAGAGAGCCGGGCTGTCGATCAAAGACATCGACCTCTACGAGATCAACGAAGCCTTTGCGGTGCAGGTTTTGGCCAGTGCCGAAGACATGTCGATGGATTTGGACAAGCTCAATGTGCACGGCGGTGCGATTGCGCTTGGGCACCCGTTTGGAGCCACCGGGGCTCGCATCACCACAACCCTGCTGAACGCGCTGACGGTCCACGATGGGCAGTTCGGGTTGGAGACCATGTGCGTCGGCGGAGGCCAAGGAATGGCGATGGTGATCGAGCGCCTCTAGCTGGCGAGGCGGCTTGCGATGCTGCAAGGCGCCCAAGCCACGGTGAGCACCCGGCCGTTTCAAGATCGCGCACGTCATGGCCCGGCCGTTTTCGGGGGCTTCACGCGACTATCCCGACGACACGCCCGGCTCGAGCGGCCCTGGGGTGCACGAGCACCCTAGAGCCGTTTTGCTTCGGCGTGTCGTCAGACTATTCGGTTGCTTGGGGCAGGTCGCGTCGGAACTAGGCCTATGCGCGGCGTCACCGGTCGGTGCCTAGGGTAGGGCGCGGCGGTGCATAGTCATACTCTCGGCTAGCGGGGTGGGGTCCAGGCCTGCGTCGGCGTGATCAAAAAGCATGACCCGCAGCTGGTCCATCAGCACGGCGGGGCCGAGATCGGGCACCAGGTGATTCGGCCATCCGCGCGCTCCCGCAACCTCATCGGCAAGACCTTGGATGAGGTCACGGAGCTTTGGGGACGCAGAAAGCGCGCGGTCCAACGGTAGTTGTTGCCACCGTCGGGCCACGCGCTCTACTTCAGTCGCGATCTGATCGCGGGCTGCTGCTGCTGAGAGCCCCGAGGTGTGGTCGGGGCTCTCAGCGATGTTCATGTCAGTCGCTCTGCAGGATCGCGAAGAGCCGCAGGAACTCGATGTATAGCCACACGAGGCTCGCCACAAGTCCGTGGCCCAGTAGCCAGGAGTACTTCTCCGGGGCGCCAGCGCCGACAGCCTTGTCGATCGAGTCGAAGTTGATGGCCAACGAGTAAGAGGCCAATGCGACGCCCAGTATGGAGATACCAATGGCGAGGGGACCACCGTTGGCGTAGACGCTTCCAACGCCCGCGAGGCTCAATCCCACATTCACCAACGCGAAGACTAGGTAGCCCATAGCCATCATGCCGAAGATGCGACGCGACTTGCTGGTGACCTTGATGAACCCAACCTTCCACGCCATGAACATTCCCGCGAAGGTTCCGAGGGTGGCGGTCACCGCAGCCGGGACAACTCCATCGTAGTAGGTGTTGAAGACCACGCTGATGGCACCCAGAAACGCGCCCTGAAGGACGGCGTGAACCATGATGAGCGGGACGTTGACCTTCTTGGAGAAGGCGATCGCAAACGACAGGCCCAGCGATCCGAACATGCCGATCAGCCACACCGGCATGGCCAGTGGGTTCATCTGCGTGGCACCATTGGTATCCACCACTGGTGCAACCAGGAACCACGTGGCGCCA
>JBBSVB010000071.1:0-9703 GCA_038233875.1 Actinomycetales bacterium
GCCGCCGTCTGCGTCAACGACCACGGAGCCGGATCCCGGCGTCACCTCAAGGCCGCAGGTGTGCCGTCAGTCACGCCAGCGGCACAGTGAACTAAGCACAGCGATAGCCGCTGAACCGGCCGTAGAGGTCCGCAACACGGTCGAGCCAAGACGAACCGACTGAGCGCCAGCGCCCACAAAGGCGGCCAGCTCATCCGGGCTGATCCCGCCCTCTGGTCCGACGATCAACACGACTTGGCCGCTCGCCGGCAGCGACCCGGCGTCCATGGCGGACAACGGCTGCTTGGCGCTCTCGTGCAGCACCAAGGCCAGGTCGGCGGACTCAATTCGAGCGACAACACCGACGCGATCTGCCACCGCCCCGAGCGCCGGTATGCGCGAGCGCCTGGCCTGTTTAGTGGCCGCAATCAGCGTGTTGAGCCATTTGCGTTCGGCCTTCGCTGCCCTGTCGCCGCGCCAGCGGACGATGCTCCGGTCGGCCTCCCACGGCACGACCTCGTCCACGCCCAACTCCGTGCCGATCTCGACAGCCATGACGTCCCGGTCGTTCTTGGCCAGCGCCTGAATCAGCGTGAATCGCGGCTGCGGCTCGGGCTCGAAGGTCATCGCCTCGACCGTAGCGTTGAGCGTGCGCTTACCCACCTTGGCAACCACGCACTGGGCCAGCGACCCCGAGCCGTCGGCCAACAGGATCGCCTGACCAGACCGCATACGGGAAACGGTCACTGCGTGGTGCCCCTCCGGGCCATTCAGGGTCAACACGGACCCTGCGGCAACCCCTACGAGGGTGCCGTCTTCGAGCAGAAAGAGCGGAGCGCTCACCGGCCGGAGAAGGCTTCCCGGAACTTGCCGAAGATGCCACCGTGCGCCGGGTTCATCTGTCCCTGAGGTCGCGACTCACCCCGGGACTCCGCGAAATCGTTGAGCAACTGGCGCTGCATATCGGTGAGTTTGGTCGGCACCTTGATGTCCATGTGGACGATCAGGTCGCCGCGCCCGGTGCCGCGCAGGTGCGTGACGCCGTGACCAGTCAACGTGGCCGTGTCCTGGGGCTGGGCCCCCGGTTTGAGGTCGACCTCGGTGGGTCCATCTAGTGTGTGCACCGTCAGCGTCGCACCCAAGGCGGCAGCCGTCATCGGCACCTCGATCGAGCAGAGCAGATCGTCGCCACGACGCCGGAAGGTCTCGTGATGCTGCACCGCGATCTCGACGTACAAGTCGCCTGCCTCGCCACCAGCCGGGCCGACCTCGCCCTCGCCGGTCATCCGGATACGCGTTCCGGAGTCCACGCCGCCGGGCACCTTGATCGTCAGGTCGCGGCGGGTCCGCACCCGCCCGTCGCCAGAGCAGTCGAAGCATGGGTTCTCGATGACCTCGCCATACCCCCGGCAGGCGCTGCACGGACGCGACGTCATGACCTGTCCGAGAAACGAACGCTGCACCTGCTGGACCTCGCCGCGACCCTGACAGACAGAGCAGGTGCGGTGACCTGACCCCGGCTGCGCGCCAGAGCCCGAGCACGTCGAGCAGTGCACGGCGGTGTCGACGGTCAGCGTCTGCTCGCCACCGAACACGGCCACGGACAGGTCGATGTCGAGTTGGATGAGCGCGTCTTGACCCCGTTGGGTGCGCGAGCGCGGCCCCCGCCCGCCAGCAGCTGACCCGCCGAAGAAAGCGTCCATGATGTCGGTGAAGGTGAAGCCCTGGCCGAAACCGTTGGTTGCGCCGCCGTAGGGATCCTGACCCCGGTCGTATGACGACCGCTTGGTCTGATCGGAGAGCACGTCGTACGCCTGCGAGACGCGCTTGAACTCGGCCTCGGCCTCAGCACCGGGGTTGACGTCGGGATGCAGTTTGCGGGCTTTCTTGCGATAGGCCCGCTTGATGTCCTCGGCGCTGGAATCGCGCTCGACACCCAGGTCGGCGTAGTAATCGTTCACTCTTTAGTCCTTGTCGTCGTGCTCTTCAACGGAAACGCTCAGTCTCAAAATCTTCAGGGGCGTGCTGGTGGTGCTTAGGTCTCGAGAATGGTCGAGACGTAGTGCGCCACTGCGCGCACCGACGCCATCGCCATCGGGTAGTCCATCCGGGTCGGGCCCACTACGCCCAAACCACCAGCGGCACCGTATGTCGTGGTGATCACCGACGTGGTGCGCAAGCCTTCAAATGGATTCTCCGCACCGATGCTGACGGCCACAGCGTCGTCAGCCAGCGATGCCCTACTCCCCATCAACTTCAAAAGCACCACATGTTCTTCCAATGCCTGCAAAACTTCTCCGAGCGACGTCGGGAAATCGTTGCTGCCACGCGCCAAATTGGCGGTCCCAGCCATCACCAAGCGCTCCTCGGTTTGCTCGGCCAGGGCGTCCTGCAACGTCATCACGACTGCGCGGGCCATTTCTCGGTCGGTGTCCGGCACGTGGGCCAGCGCCAAACTCAGCAACGCGGGCGCGGCCGTGAGGGCCTGTGAAACGGCGGTCGCGTTAAACACCGAGCGCAGGTGAGCGATGGCTTCGTGGCGATCAGTGAGGTCGCGGCTCGTGTCGATGACGCGCTGCTCCACCCGCCCGGTGTTGACGATCAGCACGACCATCAGCCGCGCCCCACCAACGGGCACGAGCTCGATGTGCCGCACCGTGGATTGGCTCAGCGAGGGGTATTGCATGACGGCAACTTGGTTCGTGAGCGAGGCCAATAACCGTACGGTGCGCCCGACGATGTCGTCGAGGTCGACGGCACCTTCGAGGAAACGGCGGATGGCGACCTTCTCCGCGCCGCTGAGAGGTTTGATGCTGGAGAGGCGATCCACGAACAGCCGATAGCCCGCATCCGTCGGCACACGACCCGCGCTGGTATGTGGTGCGGTGATCAGACCTTCTTCTTCGAGAGCGGCCATGTCGTTGCGCACGGTGGCCGCCGAGACGCCCAGGGAATGCCGCTCCAGGAGGGCGCGCGAACCGACGGGCTCGCTGGTGCGCACATAGTCCTGCACGATCGCGCGCAGCACATCAAGTTTCCGATCATCACTCACGGGTTCACCTCCATCACGGGGTCTTGTGGCACAAGCTGTGCGGTCACGATGCTCGCCGCCCGGGCGAGGTGCGCGAGCTTGGCACTCCGGTCATACGAGTGCCAATCGTACGTTGTTGCCCCTACTGTCACCGCAATGAGGCACACTCAGGCCCGAGATGAGCGACTGGACTTGCCCTGAGTGTGAGCGCTCGTTCGCGCGCGCCAACGCCGGACATACGTGCTCTGCTGCGCTAGGCCTCGACGAATGGCTAGCCAGCTCGCCGGCATACGAACGGCCGGTCGCGCAGGCGCTCATCGAGCTCGTGGAGTCCATGCCGCAGGCCCGTGTGGAGCCGGTCCAGGTGGGACTGTTCCTGAAGCGGCGCAGTACGTTTGCTCAGTTACGGACCAAGACCAAGTGGACCGCGTTAACCGTCAAACTTCCCCGCGAGGCGGACGATCCCGAGCCCAGCCGACGCGTGCAGCGGCAAGGCTCTCGCTTCTTCCACACCTACAACCTGAGCGGTCCAGGGGCTCTCACCGACGACCTCATCGCCCTCATCGACGAAGCGTACGAACTCGATTCGTAGGCGCGCCGACTGCGTCACGGGGCGCAGAGTTGAGATAATGAGCAGGTGAGTGACCGCTATGGCAACGACGTCCTATCCAGCGACTGGAAGGTGCCGCCGCGCGGGCGCTCATCGTCTCTCGTTGCCGATATCGGTGTCGTGGTCGAGGACGTCGAGACCGGCTGGTGCGGCGCCGTGGTGAGGGTTGAAAAAGCCGGGGGTATGCAGGTCGTGCACCTCGAGGACCGGCGCGGTAAGACTCGCGGATTCCCGTTGGGGCCGGGTTTCCTGGTCGATGGCCTCCCGGTGATCTTGACTCTCCCGACCGCCGACCACGCCGCCGCGCTGGCGAAGGCCCGACGAGCAGCGACTCGCACCGCTAGCGGCTCACGGGCGGTGGCCGACGCCCCTGCGCGGGTGGCAAACGCCTCACGCATCTTCGTCGAAGGCAAACACGACGCCGAGCTCCTCGAAAAGGTCTGGGGAGCCGATCTGCGGATCGAGGGCATCGTGGTCGAGGCACTCGACGGTGTTGATGACCTCTCGGCAGTCATCAAAGACTTCAAGCCGACGGATCAGCGTCGGATGGGCGTGCTCGTGGACCACCTCGTTGCCGGCACCAAGGAGACCCGCATCGTCCAGGCTGCCCGGACGTTGCCTGCCGCCCGGCACGTACGCATCCTGGGCCACCCCTACGTCGACGTCTGGCAGTCGGTGCGCCCGGCTCGTTTGGGCCTCGACGCGTGGCCGGTCATCGAGCGAGGGCGCTCCTGGAAACATGCCGTACTCGCCGAGCTGGGCTGGGCCAATACGACGCAAGCCGACGTCGCGATGGGCTGGAGACGCATCCTCGGAACCGTCCGGTCGTATCAAGATGTGGAACCAACACTCTTGGCTAGCGTCGAAGAACTGATCGACTTTGTCACCGCGCCCTCAACAGAATCGGAGTAAGTCATGAGCAACCAGCCACCTCCCCCGCCCCCCGGCGACTCGTGGGATCCGAACGAACAGTCACAACCCAACGAACCGTCGCAGCCCAGCGAGCAGGCTCAGCCCTTCGAGCCGCCGCAGACCGACAACGCAGAGCAGCAGCAGGGCTACGGCACGCCGCAGTATCAGTCGCCCACCCAACCCTCGACCTACGATCAGGACCAACCGCCGTATCAGGGTGGCGCGCCGCAGTATCAGGGTGGCGATCAGCACTATGGGCAAGGCGGTCAGGCCTATTCCGGACAGCCCGGCACCGCGCAGGGCACGATGACCGAGTCGGAAGAGAAGACCTGGTCGATCCTGGCTCACCTCTCAGCGCCCATCGCTGCCTTGGTCAGCGTGGGAATGTTGAATTTTGTCGGCCCACTCATTATCTGGGCGATCTACAAGGACAGAAGCCCGCGAGTGAGGCACGCGGCAGCGGGAGCGTTCAACTTCAACCTCAGCTTGTGGATTTTTTATGCTGTCTTGGTCGCCGTGTCCCTCCTGACCTTTTTTGTGGCGTTGATTGTCACTATTCCCGTTGGCATCGTGGTGTGGGTCGCATCGATGGTCATCCACGTCATGGCAGCCATCAAGGCCAATAATGGCGAGATCTACAACTATCCTTTCCAGATCCCGGTTCTGAAGTAGCCCCTTTGGATCACACCGAGATTCGCAAACTGGCCGAGCTTGAAGATGAGCATTGGTGGTATCGCGAGCGCCGCCTCCTCCTTGCCCGCGACATTGTCGGCATGACACCTGGGGTTGCCCTCGACATCGGTGCCGCTGGTGGTGGCAACACCCGAGTGCTGCGGGGTGCCGGATGGCTGTCCATGGCCTTGGAGTACGGCGCGACCGGGGCCCAGATCGCCAGCGAACGCGGGCTCTCGGTTCTTCGCGCGGACGCCACGGCGCTCCCGTGCGCCAACGATGCAATGGACTTAGTGGTGGCCTTTGACGTCTTGGAGCACATCGATGACGACGATGCGGCGGTGCGTGAGATTCACCGGGTGCTGCGTCCGGGGGGCGTGGCCCTGATCGCGGTGCCCGTCGATCCTCGCCTGTGGAGTGCTCACGACGAGGCCGTCGGCCATGTGCGGCGTTACACCCGATCCGAGTTGCTAGACCTCTTTAACCGCAACGGGTTCGTGATCGAGCGGGCGCGTTCGTGGAATGTGTTGCTGCGGCCGGTGGTTGCGCTGCGCAGACGGTCGAGTTCGGGCAGCGATCTCAAGGAGATGAACCCCATCGTAAACCACGCGCTGCGGGCGATCGTGGCCGTCGAACGGGTGCTCCCCGTGGGCCGTATGCCGGGTGTCTCGTTGCGAATCAAGGCGCGCGCCGTCTAGGCCAGCAGGGCATGCACCACGGTGTCCGCGATGAGCCGACCTCGTCGGGTCAGGACCGCCCGTCCACCGATCGCGGGGCCTCCCACGAGTAGTCCTTGGGCGATCAGCCCGGCGACGGCGTGACGCCCATGATCGGTCAGCACAGCAAGGTCTAGGCCGGTGGCGAGTCGAATGCCGAGGAGCACCTGCTCATCCTGGCGTTGTTCGGCGGTGAGAATCTCGCGTGAATGAGCCGGGCTGACCCCCGCGGCGAGGCGGTCTGCATACGCTGCGGGGTGTTTGACGTTCCACCAGCGGGCGCCGCTGATGTGGCTGTGCGCCCCCGGCCCGATGCCCCACCAGTTGGTCCCGCGCCAATAGGCCACATTGTGTCGGCACTGCATGTCGGCGGACCGGGCCCAATTAGAGATTTCGTACCACCCGTACCCGGCCGCGGTCAGGGCTTGGTCAACGAGTTCGTACTTATCGGCTTCGTCGTCGTCGCTCGGCATCGGCAACCTACCTCGGCGCACGGCAGCCCCCATCGCGGTCCCTGGCTCAATCGTCAGCGCGTATGCCGACACGTGGTCGGGCTCCAGCGCCAAGGCTGCATCGACACTCGTGCGCCAATCCTCGAGGCTCTCTCCCGGGGTGCCGTAGATCAGGTCGAGGCTGACCTGCAGGCCGGCCCGGCGTGCCGCAGTTACCGCCGTGGCGACGTTGGCCGGGTCGTGGGTTCGGTCCAGCGTCGCCAACACGTGCGGCACGGCGGACTGCATACCGATGCTGACCCGAGTGAAGCCGGCCTCTGCCAACTGGTAAGCCACCTCGGGGTTAAGGGTGTCGGGGTTGGCTTCGGTGGTGATTTCAGCGTCCTCGGCCAGACCCCACGCCTCGCGGACCCCTTGGACCATCCGACCCAGATCGCTGGCCGGGAGCAACGTCGGGGTGCCGCCGCCGATGAAGACGGTGGACACTTCGGGCGGACTAGCGTTGGCTGCGTCTAGCACGCCAGCGGCCAGGGCAATCTCGGACAGGGCGGCGTCAGCAAAGGTATCGGCGCTGGCACCGTGCGGGCCGAGCTCCAAGGCCGTGTAGGTGTTGAAGTCGCAGTACCCGCACCGCACTCGGCAGAACGGGACGTGCAGATAGATCCCCAAGGGCGTCGTGCCGAGGGTATGCAGACTCGCGGGTGGGAGCGACCCGTCGGCGGGCGCCGGATCGCCCAGTGGCATAACGGGCGGCATACATCGAAGTGTGTCAGGTTCGCAGACCAATTACTGTCAGTAGTGTGGATACCCAATTACGCGAATACATCGACCAGTTGCGCTCCGAGGGTTACACCGTCCGAGACGACCACGGGTCGGACCCGGACCTAATTTCCCCCGATGGGAGCGCGGTCGATACCTGGCGTGAGGACTACCCCTACGACTCAAGGCTGACGCGCGAGTATTACGACGTAGAGAAGTACCTGCTCCAGGTCGAGCTGCTGAAGTTCCAGGCCTGGGCGCGCGAGACCCAGACCCGACACGTGGTGATCTTCGAGGGGCGCGACGCCGCCGGTAAGGGTGGGTCGATCAAGCGGTTCACTGAGCACCTGAACCCTCGCGGCGCACGCGTCGTCGCGCTGACCAAGCCCACCGAGACCGAGCTGGGTCAGTGGTACTTCCAGCGGTACGTCAAGCATCTGCCGAGCAACGGCGAGATCGTTCTCTTTGACCGGTCTTGGTATAACCGTTCCGGAGTCGAGCGGGTCATGGGCTTCTGCGACGACGACCAATACGAGCAGTTCATGCAGACCGTGCCGGCGTTCGAGAAGATGCTGGTCGAGTCCGGTATGACGCTGACCAAGTTGTGGTTCTCGGTGACCCAGAATGAGCAGCGGACTCGGTTTGCTATCCGCCAACTCGACCCGGTGCGTCAGTGGAAGCTGTCGCCGATGGACGTGGAATCCCTGGACCGGTGGGAGGCCTACACCGAAGCCAAGGAAGCCATGTTCCGGCGAACCGATTCGGACCATGCGCCCTGGACGACCATCAAGTCCAACGACAAGAAGCGCTCGAGAGTTGCCTCCATGCGGATCTTCCTGAGCCAATTCGATTACACCGGCAAGGACGAGGACATCGTGGGCCAGCCCGACTCCGCCATCGTCAAACGCGGGCGCGAAACCACCGGCGACTGACGGCATACCTGGGAGGCGCGCCGTGCCCTTCCATCGAGACGCAGGAGATGCACCACTTTGGGGCCGATTGTGGTGCATCTCCTGCAACTCGATGTCGACTAACTGGGCTAGCGCGGCGGAAAATGCGCGCGCCACTCTTCACTACCTTCCCCGACAGGTATGCCGACCTGCCGCATCACCGCACGCAGCCGGTCAATGGTGCGGGCCGGGGTGCGATAGATGTCCTTGGCCAGCAGCACCATCATCCGCCAACCATCCCCGTCTAACTCCTCACGCCGGCCCACATCCCCCTGCCACTGGAGTGTCGACTCTGCGTGCTGGCGGCCGTCGTATTCAATCGCGAGCCGCGCCTCGGCATACGCCATGTCAAGGCGACGCCGGACTACACCATCGTCGCCTCGGATCACATGATTCACCGCAGGCTCGGGAAGCCCCGCGAGCACCATGAGCAGTCTGGTCATGGTCTCCATCGGCGAGTCGACGTCTGCCCTGACCATTCCCGCCGCCCTCCGAGCCAGTCGCACATTGCGGCCACGCGCGACCGAGGCTGCCGTCACCAATTCGCCTTGAGTGACCGGGCTCCCCTGATCAACGAATCCCCCAGTACCACTAAGTCAACCAGCCCCAAATACCTCCCCATATCGACGAAGGTCTGCGCAGGCGAGGTCACCGGCACACCCCGGCACCTCACTCGTGCTCGATCTCCCGTGTGCACCACCAGACCCTGAGGCCGCATAGTGGTGTGATCGGACGGCACGGTGACGTGGACCTGACTCGTTAGTGGCACAATCGCGCCCCAGAGCTCGGCAGCCGTGTGGTGACTGGCCACGGCGTCTGGGTTCTTCGAGGTGCCAATCCCTGCCCAAGCCGCGACCTGAGGCATCTGACGATTGTCGGCATACGTGTAGACGCCTGTGAAGAGCCGTCGATAGGTCGGCCCCGCCAAGGCCCGCCATCCGATCCCCGCTGCTCTTGCTTCGGCTCGCGTGAACCAGCCCTCGCCACCTCCACGTTGCATCCCCGAACTATCACCGGTAGCGAGCCCTTGGCGTTGGCGTCATCCACAGGCGACCAGCACCCGGCACATCCATCGGTGTGAGGTGCACCACCTGCGGGCTAAATCTGGTGCATCTCTCACCGTTCGATGGTCGACCCCATGGAAGATTGCACCAGCGACATGCTCTGTGGTTCACTACTTAGGTAAAGAACCCTAGAACCAGCAGGAGAGGCGGTGAAACATGTTTGCCGGACGAGATCCCATTTACCTGCAGATCGCCGAGTCGATCCGCGGCGAGATCCTCTCCGGCGCGCTCACCGAAGGCGACCAGGTGATGTCCACAACCGCCTACGCGACGACATACCGGATCAATCCCGCCACCGCGGCCAAAGCCTTCGCCGATCTTGTGGACGAGGGCATTCTGCGCAAACAACGGGGGGTCGGGATGTTCGTCTGCGACGGGGCCGCCGAGCAACTTCGAGCCCATCGCCGCGGCGCGTTCTTCACCGACCACTTCGATCCCCTCCTACGTGATGCCGCTCTCCTTGGCATCACCCACGACGACCTGATGACCCACCTGCGAAAGGGACGATCATGAGCGGATATGCGGTCCGGACCCACGATCTTGCCGTGCGATATGGCC
>JBBSVB010000072.1:0-9677 GCA_038233875.1 Actinomycetales bacterium
CGTCGACTCCGCGACAGCGCAGCACCCGGCGTCGGATCACGTTGTGCGGTTGCACCGGGGTCGCGCGGTAGAACGGAGCAGCTGCAGGTGCGCGCCAGTCAATGACTAGCGGCTCGTATTCGTCATCGCGCACGCCGAGCCGGCCGATGTAACGCACTTCGCGCTCAGGCGACTCGGCACCGAGGTCGAGGCGGCCAAAGACCAAACCTTCGTGCTGGTTTTCGAGCGTGGCCCGTCGCTTCGTGGCCGCAAAGACCAACGCGTCGCGCTCAAACAGTCCCGTCATTTCCTCCTCGCGCGGCTCCCCCGTGCCAGCCCGCTCCGTGGTGCCCCGCGCTAACCCCTCGGCATGGATCAGCTCGACCCGCACACCCGCTTTGACCAATTCGCGATAGACGAGGTCGACGTGACGTTGTTCACCGGCAATTTCCGACGCCACAACGTCCCGCTCTGGAGCACTCACCAACAATCCATCCTTCCGGCGAACGGGGCCCGACGAGTCACAGATTGAGAGATCGGCGGGACAGCCACAAAGAGTTCATGCTACCGATGCGCAGCCTCAGCCCTAACTCCCCGTATCTGTCGCAACAAATGAACCTTGCGGGTGAGGCCACCCTCTTGACATCGGACTTGGTGATATGTCCTAGACGTGGCACAGTTCTTAGTGCCGGTGCTTGCACTGGATGGGGATTGTGCGAGTCACCCGATGACGTCCCCCCACGACATCGGACGACCCTGCCCCATGTGTGGCCCTCCTGGGAGAATGCCCCCCCTGCCTTCTAGGAGGGCCACACCACTAACTTTCGTGGGCCCACGGCTACATCGAGTTGGCAGCCCCCGACCTCCCCGCGTCTCGGACGTTCTCCTCCACGGTCTTCGGGTGGACGTTTAACGACTAAGGCTCGGAATATGCAGGCATTCGCTCACCCTCTGGTGATGGTGAGGTCGAGATCACCATCGAGCCGTTCGATTTTCCGGGCGGTCGGCGGTTCCACTTTGCCGACCCAGGCAAAAACCAACTCGGCGTATGGACGACAGGTGAGTAAATGCGACCTCGCCATCGCCCCGGCTGACTAGGGTTTGTCCTGTGAAGGTTCTGGTTATCGGCAGCGGTGCCCGCGAGCACGCACTCGTCCATGCATTTCATATCGACCCCGACATCGTCAAAATCGTTGCGGCACCTGGCAACCCAGGCATTGCCACGATAAATGATGACCGCGTCGTGTGTCTATCAGGGGTCTCGGACACCAGCGACTCGGCCGCGATTATCGCGGCCGCTCGAGACCACGAGATCGATCTCGTGGTCATCGGCCCGGAGGCTCCTTTGGTCGCCGGGGTGGCCGATGACGTGCGGGGGGCCGGGTTCGTGTGCTTTGGGCCGAGCGCCGCCGCCGCGCAACTCGAAGGCAGCAAGGCCTTCGCCAAAGAGGTGATGGCTGCGGCCGACGTGCCCACCGCCCGTGCCCAGGTGTGCAGCACACCCGAGCAGGTCCAGGACGCTCTCGACGCGACCGTGCCGCCCTACGTAGTCAAGGACGACGGTTTAGCCGGCGGCAAAGGCGTGGTGGTCACCGAAGACATCGACGCCGCAGTGGCCCACGGGGTGTCTTGCTTGGAGAATCCTGGCGGCACCGTCGTCATCGAGGAGTTCTTGGATGGTCCGGAGGTGTCGCTGTTTTGCATCACCGACGGAATATCCGTGCGGGCTTTGCAGCCAGCGCAAGACTTCAAACGTCTCCGCGACGACGACCAGGGGCCAAACACCGGCGGCATGGGGGCCTACAGCCCGTTGCCGTGGGTTGACGAACTAGCGCCGGGTTTGGTGCAAGACGTGCTCGACCGGGTGGCTGCGCCGACGATTGCCGAGATGGCCAAGCGCGGCACACCTTTTGTCGGTGTGCTCTACGTCGGGCTGGCTCTGACCGAAGCCGGCCCGCGAGTGGTCGAGTTCAACGCGCGTTTCGGTGACCCCGAGACCCAATCGGTCTTGGCGCTGCTGCAGACTCCGCTCGCTCCGCTGCTGATGGCTGCGGCGACCGGTGAGTTGGCCGAGTTCGTGCCGTTGGCTTGGCGCCCGGAGGCTTCGGTGACCGTGGTCCTTGCAGCGCAGGGTTACCCGGAGGCCCCCCAGGCAGGGGCGATCATCACCGGCATCGCGGAAGCTGAGCAGGTCGAAGGGGTGCATGTATTGCACGCGGGCACTGCCTTGAGTGATACGGGTGCCGATACTGACGCCGACGACTCAGACCCTGATGACGAAGCATCGCTGGTGGTGTCCGGAGGCCGGGTGCTGTCGGTGGTGGCCGTCGGTAACACGTTGGCCATGGCTCGGTCACGCGCCTACCAGGCCATCAACCACATCCGTTTTGACGGGGCCCACTACCGACGGGACATCGCGGAGCAGGCCAGCGGGCCGGCATACATCTCGATGCAGGTCGATGGGCACATCCCGTTGTATGCAGGCAAGGTCCGTGAGCTCTATGCGCCGCTAGACCCGCAAACCGGGCTGGCCCACGACGACCAGATGCTGCTGGTCGCCTCGGATCGCATCTCGGCCTACGACTTTGTGCTCAGCTCGCCGGTGCCCGACAAGGGCATTGTGTTGACCCAGTTGTCGCTGTGGTGGCTAGACCAACTCGGCGACCTGTGCGCCAACCACCTAGCCTCGACCACCGTCCCCGACGAGGTGCGCGGCCGGGGGATCTACGTGCACCGGCTCGCGATGCTTCCGGTGGAGTGCATTGCCCGGGCCTACCTGACGGGCGGTGGCCTGGCGGAGTACCGCGAAAGCGGCACCGTCAGCGGGGTCGACCTGCCGGACGGTCTCGTTGACGGCTCAGAGTTGCCGGAGCCGATCTTCACCCCTAGCACTAAGGCACCAGCCGGGGAGCACGACGAGCCGATGACCTACGCCGAAGTCGAAGCCCTCATCGGCCCGGCCCTGGCCTCAGCCGCACGCAACCTGACGTTGGCCATCTTGATCCGCGGCAACCAGATCGCCCGCGAGCGCGGCATCATCGTGGCCGACACCAAGGTCGAGTTTGGGATCGACCCCCGCGAATGCCCGCCGGACGCGTTGCGCGAGGACGGCACCATCGATTGGCCGCAGATTGACCCCCATCAGGTGCGGCTGATCTTGGCTGACGAGGTCTTAACCCCCGATTCGTCCAGATTTTGGCGGGAGTCGGAGTGGGAGTCTGGGCGGCAGCAGACGTCCTACGACAAGCAGGTGCTGCGCGACTGGTTGACCAGTGAAGCCAGCGGTTGGGACCGCAGCAGCGGCGACGAGCCGCCGGCGTTGCCCCCGTCCATTGTGGCCACCACCCGAGCGCGATACGTCGAGGCCTTCGAGACGCTGACGGGGCACGAGTTCGACCCTGATCCTGCGTAGACTCGCAGCCGCGCCGACCCTCGCGGGAATGGCCTGACCGAAGTCTTTTACCTCCCCGATTGAGGAGTGGCGGCCCTGATGGGAACTGTCATTGTCGATGTCATGCCCAAGCACGAAATTCTGGACCCCCAGGGTCAGGCGGTGTCGGGGGCGCTGACCCGGATGGGCATCAGCGGCTTCACCGAGGTCCGTCAGGGCAAGCGCTTCACCCTCGAAGTTGAGGGCGAGGTCACCCAGGACCACTTGGTCGCTGCCGAACAGGCCGCCTCAACACTGCTGAGCAACCCGGTGATCGAAGACGTCATCTCTGTGCGTCCCGGCCCGCCATGTTGATCGGCGTCGTCACCTTCCCCGGGTCACTCGATGACCACGACGCACTGCGGGCCATTGGCTTGGCAGGCGCCGAAGCGGTGCCACTGTGGCACGGCGACGAAGATCTACGCGGCGTCGACGCGGTGGTGCTGCCGGGAGGTTTCTCCTACGGCGACTACCTGCGCGCCGGCGCCATCGCTCGGTTTTCGCCGGTCATGGACGCGCTGATCCCGGCCGCTCGTGGGGGCATGCCGGTGCTCGGCATCTGTAACGGATTCCAGGTGCTCTGCGAGTCGCACCTGCTGCCCGGGGCTCTGGTGCGCAACGACCACCAAAAGTTTGTATGCCGTGATCAACAACTGCGCATTGAGCGCACCAGCACAGCCTGGACCAGTGACTTTGGGGCGGGTCAGCAGATCACCATTGTGTTGAAGAACGGGGAGGGCGGCTTCATGGCCGACGAGCACACCATGGACGAACTTGAGGGCGAAGGTCGGGTGGTCGCTCGATACCTTGGGGGCAACCCCAACGGGTCGCGTCGTGAGATCGCGGGCATCAGCAACGCGGCGGGCAACGTCGTGGGTTTGATGCCGCACCCCGAGCACTGCGTCGAGGCGGGCTATGGCCCCTCATTGGACGGTTTGCCGTTCTTCACCTCGGCGTTGAAGGCGTTGGTGTCGCCATGATCGGCATCGACACCGTTGAGGCAGCGGGCGATTCCCCCAACGTCGAGCAGCCGTGGTCCGAGCTGGGGCTCAAGGCCGACGAATACGCTCGGATCCGCGAGATCCTTGGCCGTCGACCGACCAGCGCCGAGCTGGCGATGTATTCGGTGATGTGGTCTGAGCACTGTTCCTACAAATCTTCCAAGGTCCACCTCGGCCAGTTCGGCGAGAAAACCACCGACGCCATGCGCGAGAACCTGTTGGTGGGAATCGGCGAGAACGCTGGCGTTGTCGACATCGGCGACGGCTGGGCAGTGACTTACAAGGTCGAGAGCCACAACCACCCGAGTTACATCGAGCCCTATCAGGGCGCAGCCACTGGTGTCGGCGGCATTGTGCGCGACATCATGAGCATGGGTGCACGCCCGATCGCCGTGATGGACGCGCTGCGCTTTGGCGCGCTCGACCACCCCGACACCGCCCGCGTGCTGCCCGGAGTCGTGGCTGGAGTCGGCGGATACGGCAACTGCCTGGGTCTGCCCAACATCGGCGGCGAGTTGGAGTTCGACTCCTGCTATCAGGGCAACCCACTGGTCAACGCCCTGTGCGTCGGCTCGATGCGGGTCGAAGACATTCACCTCGCTTCGGCTGAGGGCGTCGGCAACCTGGTGGTGCTCTTCGGCGCCAAGACCGGCGGCGACGGCATCGGCGGCGTGTCGGTGCTGGCTTCGGAGACCTTCGACTCCTCCGGCCCAGCCAAGCGCCCGGCGGTGCAGGTCGGCGACCCGTTTGCCGAGAAGGTGCTCATCGAGTGCTGCCTCGACCTGTATGCCGCGCACGTCGTGGCCGGTATTCAAGACTTGGGTGGCGCTGGGCTCAGTTGCGCCACCAGCGAGTTGGCCTCCAACGGCGATGGCGGCATGTTGATCCACCTGGACCGGGTGCCGCTCCGTGATTCGACGCTGTCGCCCGAAGAGATCCTCATGTCTGAATCTCAAGAGCGGATGATGGCGGTCGTCGAGCCCTCGAAGCTCGACGAGTTCATGGCCATCGCAGCCAAGTGGGACGTCGAAGCCTCGCTGCTCGGCGAGGTCACCGACGGCACCAACCTGCAGGTTTTCTGGGGCGCGGAGCTCATCGTCGACGTGCCGCCGCGCTCGGTGGCCCACGACGGACCGGTCTATAACCGCTCGATCGAGCGGCCTGCATACCTCGATGCTCAACGAGTGGACAGCGCCGTGGGTTTGGCCGCCCCGGAGGAAGGCCCCGAGCTGCAGCAAGCACTCCTAGAGGTGCTCGGGAGCCCGAACGGGTGTGACCCGACCTGGGTAACGCAGCAATACGACCGCTACGTGCGAGGCAATACCGCTCAATCCATGCCGGACGACGCCGGCGTCGTGCGCGTGGACGAATCTACCGGTCGCGGAGTCGTCATCTCGACCGACTGCAACGGTCGCTTTGCTCAGCTGGATCCGTATGCCGGGACGCAGTTGGCCCTCGCGGAGTCGTATCGCAACGTCGCCGTCAGCGGCGGACGACCCGCAGCGGTGTCTGACTGTCTGAACTTCGGCTCACCCGAAGACCCCGGCGTGATGTGGCAGTTCGAGCAGGCCGTCACCGGCCTCGCCGACGGCTGCCGCGAGCTGGGCATCCCGGTGACGGGCGGCAACGTGTCGTTCTACAACCAGACGGGCGAGACCGCCATCCACCCGACCCCCTTGGTCGCCGTGCTCGGCGTCATCGAGGACGTTGCAGACCGCAACCGCAGCGGCTGGGCGGCGGAGGGTAAGACGATCTACCTTCTCGGCACCACCCGCGACGAGCTTGATGGCTCGCTGTGGGCCCAGGTAGCGCACGAACATCTCGGAGGACAACCTCCAGCCGTGGACTTCGACGCCGAGCGGACGTTAGCCGACGTGGTGTTAGCGGCCACTGCTGCTGGCTTGGTGCACTCTGCTCACGACCTGTCCGACGGTGGACTTGCCGTCGGACTGGCGGACGCGGTGATGCGCAACGGCGTTGGTGCCACGGTCTCGGTAGATGCGGTCGCGACCCGTGACGGCATCGAAGCGTTCAGCGCTCTGTTCAGTGAATCCACGGCGCGGGCCATCGTATCCGTGAGCAGTGACGCCGTCGAAGCCTTCGAGTCACTTTGTTCGGAGCACGATCAACCGTCTCTGCGGATCGGAACCACTGGCGGCGAAGAGCTTGTCGTCGATGGGCTTTTCTCGCTCACCTGCGACAAGTTGCGCGCCGCTCATCACGGAGTCATCGACCGCGCGCTCGCCCAACGGTAATTAGACCTGGCCGTGGCCCAGTGGACGATCGCTGCTAGTCAGCGGTCGTCCACTCCGGCCAGAGCCCCCTCGACGTGGAGTATCGGAACATCCACCACAGAGGGGGACCACTCGTTCGCCTCACCGGTTTGTGCGCCGGGAACTTGCGTCCCGCCTGATCTCTCGCAACAAACTCGTCGCTGCCCCAATCTGAGGGAGCGGCGACGCAGGCTGCGATGTCCACCTGGTCAGCGGTCTCCGGAAGGTCAGCGATCTCCTGAAGGTCACCAAACCCCTTGCGACCACTGAGGTTCTCGACGTCAGCGAGGATGGTCACCTCCGTGAGCGGCTTTGACGAAGCTGGCGATACTTCGCTTCCGTCGTGCAGGAGCGCTAAGCGGTAACCGGTACCCCGCAAGGCGCACAAGATCTCATCAAGTCGCTGATCTCCGGCAGTACGCTCAAGCCGCCCCTGCCTGCCCTTGCTCCAGCCACGCCACTGCGCATAAGTCCGTTGTGACATCCCCAAAGCCCCGCGGTGCCCCCGAAAGACCAGCCCGACCATGACCGCAACGTCGGCAAACTGATGGGCGCGCGCCAGTTCCGCGGCGAAGGTAGGTCGTAGTGGGCCGGTGCCCCTCACATGCGCTGTCATTCCTCAAAAGTGCCAGCGCTGACGGCACGATAGGAGAACTTGTGGATTTCTGGGGACGGCACTCTGATCACGGCAGGGCTGTGGACAAAGCAACACTCCGAGGACGTGACTACCTGATGGCGGCGCTATTCTCTGCCCCCGATACCGGGGCACGCATGTGCAGAGTGACGTAGTGACACCGTTCACCTGAGTTCCGAGTAGCGACCGGTAGCACGACGCATAGTCCGAGTAGCCGGAAAAGGACTACCCCGCCATCGGGGCAGAGAATAGTGCGCCGACGCTACTACTAGCTGCCAAGGACAGACGCCGATGCGATCAACGAAATCCGAGCCAATCAGCGTATTGGCGGGCTCAGCGTATTGGCGGCTCAGCGGATGGCGGACGAGGTGTTCTCGAGCAGGTCGTGGCGGCGGATAACCTCTTCGCGGCCGGGGCCCACACCGATGGCCGAGATGCGAGCACCGATAAGCTCTTCGAGCCGCAAGATGTAGTCCTGCGCGGCTTGCGGGAGGTCCTCGAACTCGCGACACCCGGTGATGTCTTCCGGCCAGCCAGGCATCTCTTCGTAGATTGGCGTGGCGTGGTGGAAGTCGCTTTGGTTGACCGGCATCTCGTCGTGGCGGGTGCCGAAGACGTCGTAGGCCACGCAGATCGGGATGGTGTCCAGGCCAGTGAGCACATCCAACTTCGTGACCACAAAGTCGGTCACGCCATTGATCCGCTGCGCGTAACGGCCAACCACAGCATCGACCCAGCCGCAACGTCGAGGGCGCCCAGTGGTCGTCCCGAACTCCGCGCCCGTAGTGCGCACGAATTCGCCCGAATCGTCGTGCAACTCGGTCGGGAAGGGGCCTTCGCCTACCCGTGTCGAGTAGGCCTTCAGGATCGCGATCACACGGTCAATCCGGGTCGGCGGCACTCCAGAGCCGGTGCAGGCACCAGCCGATGTTGCACTGGACGACGTGACGAAGGGATACGTGCCGTGGTCAACATCGAGCAGCGTCGCCTGACCAGCCTCGAACAGGACGGTCTTGCCATCGTCGAGGGCATCGTTGAGCACTCGCGAAGTGTCGGCGACCATAGGGCGCAACCGCTCGGCGTACCGCAGCAACTCTTCCATCACTTCTTCGACCTCGACGGCGCGGCGGTTATAGACCTTCAGCAGCACGTGGTTCTTCATCACCAGTGCGGCCTCGATCTTTTGCCGCAGGATCGACTCGTCATACAAGTCCTGCATGCGGATGCCGACACGGTTCATCTTGTCGGCATACGTCGGGCCGATCCCACGCCCCGTGGTGCCGAGTTTGCGCGACCCAAGGAAACGCTCGGCTACCTTGTCGATCACGCGGTTATAGGCAGGAATAACATGGGCGTTCCCGCTGATGACCAACTTCGACGTGTCCACGCCACGAGCCTCCAGCGCGTCCAGTTCTTCGATCAGCACACAGACGTCCACGACCACCCCGTTGCCGATCACCGGAATCACCGTCGGCGTCAAAATCCCACTGGGCAACAGGTGCAACGCATACTTCTCGTTGCCAATGACTACGGTGTGGCCCGCGTTGTTGCCACCGTTGAACTTCACGACGTAATCGACGCTGCTCCCGAGCAAGTCAGTAGCTTTGCCCTTGCCTTCGTCGCCCCACTGGGCACCGATCAGCACAATTCCTGGCATGAGGTGTCTCCTACAGGTCTAGCGCGCGTGCGGCATCAGCCGACGAGTCACGCAAAAAGTCGGCACAACGACGGTGCTCGTCGTCTTCACCGATACGATCCGCAGCCTTAGCAAGAGCGCCAAGGGCCCGGAGGAAGCCCCGGTTGGGCTCGTGCGACCAGGGCACCGGGCCCTGACCGCGCCACCCGGATTTGCGCAACGCGTCGAGCCCACGGTGATAGCCGGTGCGGGCGAAGGCGTAGGCCTCAACGTCGAGGTCGTCAGCCAGAGCATCCTCAGCCAACACCGCCCACGCCAACGATGACGTGGGGTTGCCGGTTGCGACCTGGCGTGAATCGACCCCTTGGTCGAGAGCGCCCGCTGCAGGATCGACAGGCAAATACGTGCTCGGTATGCCGAGAAGGTTATCGCTCACTGGTGGGTGCCGGCAGAACGCAAGTTCTCGCACGCAGTCGCCACACGGGCAGCCATCGACGTCTCGGCTTCACGGCCCCAGTTTCGGGGGTCGTAGAACTTTTTGTTGCCGACCTCGCCGTCGATCTTCAACACCGAGTCGTAGTTGGCGAGCATGAAGCCAGCCACCGGGCGCGTGAAGGCGTATTGAGTGTCGGTGTCGACATTCATCTTGATGACGCCGTAGTCGACCGCGTCGCTGATCTCCTGCGCGGTCGAGCCGGAGCCGCCGTGGAAGACGAGGTCGAAG
>JBBSVB010000073.1:0-9577 GCA_038233875.1 Actinomycetales bacterium
CCGCTCAACTTCGACAACGAACAAATCGTGGACTTCGCCAACCAGGCGCGCACGACGTTAGAAGAACGCTCCAGCACCATTGTCGCGGGAGTTTTCACGGGAGTCGCGGCGGTCGGCAATGTCGTCGTCACTTCCTTCTTGGTCCTGGTCCTGACGTTCTTCTTCCTCAAAGACGGTACGAAGTTCCTTCCATTCCTATCCCGCTGGACGGGCCGGTATGCAGGCCAGCACGTGGTCGAAGTCAGCCAGCGAGTGTGGAACACGGTAAGCGGATTCGTCCGCACTCAGGCCCTCGTCGGTCTCATTGACGCAACGCTGATCGGGGGCGGGCTGTTGATTGCCGGAGTCCCCTTGGCCTTCGCGCTGGCCGTCCTCACCTTCTTCGGTGCCTTCATCCCGGTGATCGGTGCCTTCGTTGCCGGTGGCTTCGCGGTCCTGGTGGCGTTGGTCTCGAACGGCTTCGGAACCGCAGTCTTCGTCTTCATTCTGGTCCTTGCGGTCCAGCAGATCGAAGGCAATGTGCTCCTTCCCGTCCTGCAGAGCAAGTCCATGGATCTGCACCCTGGGCTGGTGCTGCTCGCGATCGTGGGTGGCAGCACCCTCTTCGGAATCGTGGGGGCGTTTCTGGCGGTGCCAGTCATCGCGTCCGCAGCGGTGATCCTGAAGTACTACAGCGAGCAAGTCGATGTCTTGGCCGGTGCGCTCGCTGCCGATGACGTCGAGCCGGCGAGCGCCGAAGGAAAGACCGCAGCCCGTCGAGAAGAGGGCCGTGGGACAGTGCTGCGTGAGCAAATTCGCCGGCAGGCGATCAACGCCGGTGAGGAAAACGTGGTCGGCTCCGCCAAAGGCCACCGACCGATGGGGCGTCTGCGCCGCTGGTTGGACTCGGGCCTGCCCTGGCACAAGGCGAAGTAGAGCGACACGACAAAGCCCGACGCGCCCATGGTGTTGGCGCGTCGGGCTTCGGCGTTGCGAGGCTACTTTCCAGAGACGTCGTTCCAGGCGTCTTTAACGTGCTCGCCGCCCTGCTTCACGTTCGCTTCGGTCTCCTCCGCATGGCCTTCAGCCTGCATCTGCTCGTTGTCGGTCGAGTTGCCGACGGCCTGCTTGGCTTTGCCCTTGGCCTCTTCGGCTGCGTTGCTGATCTTGTCGCCAATGCCCATGTCTACTCCCACAGTTGATGGATATGTTATGCCACCATACTTTGAGCCCGAATCGCCGCGCTCGCAACCGCTGGCCGTGATACTCCAATCCAGACGAGGCCTGTGACACAGTTGTGGCCATGTCGGAGCAGCACGTTATGGCTGATGTTGCAAGCGAGCGAACCAAGGCCCACCAGCGGTCTTGGTCTTGGTATGACTGGGCCAACTCGGCATACGTCACGACCACCGGCACCGTGCTCATCTCGCCCTACCTGACGGCACTGGCCCGCAATGACGCCTGCCCGGACCTCGTAGCTGGCCAGGCGTGCACCGAGAACCTCTCGGTCCTGGGCATCCCGATTGCCGTGGGGTCACTGGCTCCATACACGATCACCTTGGCCACCATCGTCTCGGCGATCTTCTTGATCGTGGTGGGGGCGGCGGCCGACCGAAGCCGAAAGCCCACCCGACTGATGGGGGTTTTTGCGTGGGTGGGCTCGCTGGCGGCCATGAGCATGTTCTTCCTCAGCGGCAGCAACTGGCAGTTGGGGGTCCTGCTGCTGGTGGTGGCCAACCTGTGCTTGGGCTCCTCGATTGTGGTCTACGACGCGCTATTGGTGCGGATCGCGCATCCCGATGATCGAGACGCCGTCTCTTCGCGAGGCTGGGCGTTGGGCTATCTCGGTGGCGGATTGCTGTTGGCGCTCAACCTCGGGCTCCTGCAACTGCACGAGAGCATCGGTATCAGCGAAGGTATGGCCGTCCGCATCAGTTTGCTCTCTGCCGGTGTGTGGTGGGCCCTGTTCACGATCATCCCGGTGCTCGGGTTGCGCACAATTCGCGGCACCACCAGCCTCAATATGGACCACGGTGGCGGCCTCGGTGGGACCGTCGCCCAACTGCGCGGCACCTTCGCCAAGATGCGCCTCCTCCCCCAGACCCTGCTGTTTCTGCTCGCATACTTATTCTTCAACGACGGCATTCAAACGGTGATCTACTCGGCGAGTTTGTATGGCTCGGAGGAGTTGGGCTTCGCCGCCAGCCAACTGATCATCACAATCCTGCTCGTGCAGTTCGTGGCTTTCGGTGGGGCGCTGCTCTTTGGCCGCCTTGCCGTGCAGTTCGGGGCGAAACGCGTGGTGTTGGCCGGACTGTGTCTATGGACGGCAGTGGTCGCGTTTGCCTTCGTCGTGCCTGAGGGCGCATACACGATCTGGCTCATCTGTGCTTTCTGTATCGGGCTTGTTCTCGGGGGTACGCAGGCGCTTTCGCGCTCGATGTACAGCCAATTGGTCCCGGCCGGCTACGAGTCAGAGTTCTTCAGCTTCTATCAGGCGATGGAGCGCGGAACGAGTTGGATGGGGACGCTGGCGTTTGGTTTGATCTTCCAGTTCACGGGCTCGTATCGGCTGGCCATTCTGGCGCTCATCGTGTTCTTTGTGGTCGGCGGACTCTTGTTGCTCAAGGTCGACATGCGCAAGGGCATCTCAGACGCCGGGAACGAACAGCCCGCGAAGGTGTAGTCCGTCGTGACGCACGCCCAAGCCGGTTGTGCACCAGGCCGTGTCGCCCGTGGGTGGCGCTGCACGCAGTGGGTCCGCTAGCATTATGTGTTGGCTTCGACGCGCGTCGGTTGCCGCTGCAGCGTATGGACGCTGTGGTTGTCGCCGTTGTTGATCGTCACACCTAATCGTCACTGACGCCGATCTGTGTTGAGGTTGCGCAGTTCCTGCACGGAACACCGCGTGCCCGCGAAGCGTTCTTCATACGTAGCACCACCCACCTTTTACCGTGTCATGGACACGAGGGGAGTTTGCACAATGGCTGAAAGGTCCTTGCGCGGCACCAACCTCAGTTGGTTGTCGTTCGAAAGTGATGAAGGGGTCACGTTCAGTGATCGCACGATCACCGGTTACACCTGCCCCGACGGTCACGTCAGCGAATTGCCCTTTTCGGTTGAGGCAGATATTCCCTCGACGTGGGAGTGCCGCTGCGGTCTGCTCGCCAAGCTCAACAACGGCCCGGAGCCTGAGTTGAAGGCCACCAAGCCGCAGCGCACCCACTGGGACATGCTGCTGGAGCGCCGCTCTATTCCAGAGCTGGAAGAACTTCTGGAAGAGCGCTTGGCCCTGCTGCGCCAGCGCCGCGGCGAAAAGCCTACGCGCAAGCGGACGGCATAACGGAACATCTTCGCCCGCTCCGGCGACTCGCAGCAACAAAGGACCCCCGGCGCACTGACGCTTGGGCGTTTTTTGTTGCCTCAACGCGTGGCGCGTGGCGTACACGCTAGTCCCGCCGAGGGTCGCTCTCAGGTTTGGGGGGCGTAATGATGTCGCCTTCGATCACATCGCCTCGGCCGGGACGTGGCGAGCCTGGCTGGCCGCCAGCGCCCTGCGACGTACCGGGCCCTGCGAATTGGCCCAGTAGTCGGCTGGCCACGACCGCCTGCAGCCACAACCGGGTGATGGGCCGGGTGAACGGCAGCACGAAGAACAGGCCCAGGGCGTCGGTGAGGAAACCCGGTGTCAACAACATGGCACCACCCACGAGCACGAGGCCCGCGTCGGTGAGTTCCCGGGCGGGGGTGCCGCCTTTGCGCAAGGCCTCGCGCAGCGCCGCCCAGGTGCGCTTCCCCTCTCGATGCACCAAAGCGGCACCGATGATGCTCAAGAAGATGAGCGCGCCAAACGTCCACCACGGCCCCACGAGACGGCCGACCGCGATGATGGTGGCGATTTCGAGCAACGGGATGAGCAGGAGTAGAAAGAGGATCCAGCGCCCGACCCTTCGCCCCTTGGATCGCTTGCCGCTCGAGTCGGCGCTTGGGCCGGAGGTCATCGCAACTCTTCCGTGACGAAGCTTCGGCCACGGTGGCTCAGCATCCACCTGCGGCCCTGTCGGATGCGGCGCTGTAGGCCCCACACCGTCACCCTCACTAACGCCTCACGCACGATGTCCGTGCCCATCTTAGAGACCCCGTGCTCGCGCTCGATGAACTCGATCGGCACTTCGGTGATCCGCAGGCCAGCGTCGACGGCGCGCACCGTGAGGTCGACCTGGAAACAATAGCCCTGCGAGGCCACCTGGTGCAGGCCGACGTGCTCCAGCGAGGCGAGGCGATAGACACGGAAGCCTGCGGTTGCGTCCCGAATCGGGATGCCCAGGGCGGCCCGCACAAACAGGTTGCCGCCGAGGCTGAGCGCTTTGCGATGAGTTGGCCAGTTGCGCACCGCTCCCCCGGGCACCCACCGTGAGCCGATCACCACGTCGGCCCGATCGGCGGACCGCAGCAGTTCGGGGAGTTGCTCGGGTTGGTGGGAGCCGTCAGCGTCGATCTGGACGGCAGCGGTAAAGCCGTGCTCGCGAGCCCAATCCAGGCCTGCGATATAGGCACGCCCCAGCCCCTCTTTGCCCGCTCGGTGAAGGACGTTGACAACCGGGTCTGCGGCAGCTAGGTCGTCCGCCAACTCGCCGGTGCCGTCCGGGGAGTTGTCGTCGAGGACCACGATAGTGGCGTGCGGAACGGCCGCACGCAGGCGCGTGACCATGCCCGATAGGTTCTCGATCTCGTTGTAGGTCGGGAGCATGATGCACACAGAATGCGGCTCTAGCGCCCTGAGATCGGCCGCCGATGGCTGAGGGTTCATGCCTGCGCGGGCTCGGGTGTCCGACGTCTGCCGACGGCAACACCCAGCACCAACAGCGCGAGCAGCACCGAAGCGGCCGGTTCGAGCCACGGCCCCAGGACGACCGCAGGGTTGATCTGGGTGCGGCGGGTCATCGACCCGCTCAGGATGTCTTGGGTGAAGAGGTTTGTGCCTTCGCTGACCGACCCGTCCGGGGCCACTAAGCCGCTGACCCCGACGGTGCTGATGTGCACGATGGAGCGGCCTAACTCCACCGCTTTGACTCGCGACGCGGCGATCTGTTGCTCGGACTCATCGGTGAAGCCGAAGGTCGCATTGTTGGTGGGGACCACGATCAGGTCGGCACCTTCTCTGACCGTATCGGCCATGACGTCGTCGATCACGACCTCGAAGCAGATGGCCACGCCCAACTTCAGCGTGGGCCCGGCAGGTTGCTGAGCCGCGGTCCCTTCGAGTGGGACATCGAGCACGCCGATAGCGTCGCCCGCACCGAAGTCCCTGGTCAGCAGATCCACCTTGTCGGAGAAGCGGCGGAAAAAGTCGCGGTAGGGCATGTATTCGGCGAAGGGGACCGGCGAGCGTTTGACGTAGGACTGTACCGGTCCTTGGCCCGGTAGATATAGCAGGCTGGCGTTGGCGAGCGGCTCATCCGGCGGTGCCAGGACCGCCCCGACGACGAGTGGTGCATCGATCGTTTCGACGGCGTCATTGATGATTGTCGCGGCGTCAGGATTGCGCAGCGGGTCGATGTCCGAGGAGTTTTCGGGCCACAGGACGATGTCGGGCGCGGGGATGTCGCCGTCGTTGACACGCTGTGCGGCCTCGAGCGTGGTGTTCGTGTGGTTGTCCAACACGGCGCGACGCTGAGCGTTGAACTCCAACGTCATTTCCGGCACGTTGCCCTGAATAGCCACCACCTGCACGGGGTCGCCGTCGGTAGGGCGAGGGATCGCGGCGGGAGCGATGAAGACACCGGCAGCAACGACGGTTGCCAGCACCGCCGTTCCCAGGCGGCGTCCGAGCTTATACCGTGCCCGGGTGATGCCGAACTCGTCGGTGAGTGAGCCCACGAAAATGGTGTGTAGGGCCAACGCGAGCAGTGCCCCGCTGAAGGCGACGAGGAAGCCCAGGCCGGGCACGCCCACCCACGCCACCACCGCCAAAGCGGGCGAATCGGCTTGCGAGAACCCGAGGCGGCCCCACGGGAATCCGCCGAACGGGGTGGTGGCTCGAGCAAACTCGGCGACCATCCAGGCGAGCGCCACGGCGAAGGGGCGTACGGCGGTGTGCTGGTGGCGACCCTGCAGGTATGCCGCGACCGCGCCGAAAGCGGCTACGTAGAGGGCGCACAGGGTCGCGAGGGCCATCCAGGGAAGGGTGCCGACGAAGATGCCCGACCAGGAGACCAGCGGAATGAAGCAGGCCCAACCGGCGACCAAGCCAATGAAGGCACCGCGCCATAGACCGACGCCGGTCAAGGCGAGCACGATGAGCGCCATGCCGACGGGGGCAAGGAACCAGAGGTTGAAACTTGGGAAGGCCAGCCACAGGCCAAGGCCACCGAGGGCTGCAAGAAGAAGTCGTAGCAGCACCAGCACACCATAAGCGACAGCCCGGGGGCGGCGTGCATTGACGTGCCAGGACCCACCCAGCCGGTGGGGCCAAAGAAACCCGGCCCGCTCACGCGGCTCGGGGTCCCTTGTTGTCTACTGGGCTGGGTAGGGCCCTGGCTCGCCCGCTTCGCAGCATCGTGAACATGCTGCGACTGCGCCGCCATTCTAAGAACGGGGCCACCGGGTGCTCCCCAAATGTACTGTCCGCACCGCTTATGTCAAACTCCTCTGACCTGCAGGTATGCACGAACGCGCAGGTCAGCGCGGGGACACAAAAGCCAAGGAAAACGGTGTAGGCCCAAAAAGACTCGGCGTGTTGGCATCGACACGCCGACGTCAGGCATCAGGTACAAATAGGGGGTGCCCCCGGACCCTCACCCCAAAAGCCCCGCTCCCCTGCCCGAGCCGCGTCGAAGCGGCCGGGTGGGCATATTGTGGCGCCGCGCCTTCTCCCCATTCTGGACCGTCCCGGCTCTTATGTGTCTGACGGCGCTCGGCGCGGGGCTCGTGCTCCCCGAGGTAGACGAGGAGTTGTCGATCTACGTTCCGTTTCTGTTTCAGGCTGGTCCTGACGGAGCTCGGGGAATGCTGTCGACTATTGCTGGAGCGATGATCTCGGTGACAGGACTCGTCTTCTCCATCACTATCGTCGTGCTGCAGTTGGCCAGCTCGCAGTTCTCCCCGCGCGTGCTGCGAACCTTCCTCGATGACCGCACACCTCAGGTGACGCTTGGGGTGTTCAGTTCTACTTTTGTCTACGCCCTAACGGTGATGCGAAAGGTCAGCGGCTCTTCGGATCAAAACATCGAGCCTGTCCCGCAGATCGCGGTGACGTTCGCGTTCGTCTTGGTTTTGGTCTCGGTGGGAATGTTCTTGGCGTTCATCCATCACATCACCCAGGCGATCTCGGTCGACACCATCATCCGCACCGTGGGCAAAGAGACCGTCGATCTGTTGATGCGGGGTCGAGAGATGAACCGCGATCACCCCGGTGGTGCGAAGGTCAGCGAGAAGAGCGATGCCGAAAGTAGTGACGACGCAGCAAGAGACCTTGCTGCAACCACTGGCGAGCGACAAGTGGTTGTGGAGGCGAACAAGGACGGATACCTCAACTACGTCGACCACCACTCATTGATCGAGATGGCAGCAAGCCACGGGGCGACGATCACGCTGCTACACCCCTTGGGCACCTACCTGGTGCCCTCGCAACCTATGGCGTTGGTGACGATAGAGGGTCAGGACGACGGGCAGGACTGGCCGGATATGGTGCGCCGTCACATTTCGTTGACGTGGCGGCGCTCGATGGAGCAAGACATCACCTTCGGCATACGCCAACTGGTCGACATCGGTGAGCGAGCGCTGTCTCCCGGGGTCAACGACCCGACCACGGCAGTGCAAGTGACCAACGAACTGCACTCGATCCTGCACCACATCGTGGTCACAGGTCAGGTGCCCACCGCCCTGCGCGACGACGACGGGACCGTGCGGGTGGTGTCGCGCGAGTGGACCTTCGATCAGTACCTCGACTTGTGCGTCGATGAGATTGCTCACTGGGGGGCCACGAGCCTGCAGATCCCCGACCGGTTAATGCAAATGCTGACCCAGCTGCAGCAGGTCGCCGACCCGCAGCAGAAGGACATTTTGGCCGAGAAACTCGCTCAGGTCGAGAAGGTGGCGGACGCAGCTCAGGCTTAACGAGCGGGAACGACCACGACGCCGCGTGCCGTGCTCGCCACGATCGGCTCACTGAGGACATCGGCTGCTGACGTGCCGCGTTGGGGATTGCCTCGGGCGGTGATCCGCAATTCAAAGTCCATCTCGCGGCTGCGGCTGCCCACCCGGACCAACGTCGCGGTGATTTCGATGCAGTCACCTGCGGCGATGGCCACGCGAAACTGAACGTCACTGTAGGACGCGAAGAGGCCCTCGTCGCCGTCGGTGCGGATGCACATTTCGGTGGCCACATCGCCGAACAACGCCAATCCGTATGCACCGTCGACGAGGTTTCCCGCGTAGTGGGCGTGGTCGTAGGAGACGTACCGACGGTGTGTGACCTGCATACCGACTGCGGCTGGGAATTCTGCGTGAACAACGGCTGAGCGGTCGCTCATCGCTGGCTCCTGGTGGTGATGGCGTGGACGAGGTATGACGCAACGTCGCCTGGGGTAGTCCCTCGGCCGAAGATGCGGTCGACACCGAGCTCGGCGGTGCTGCGCTCGTCGAAACGTGGCCCACCGGCCACCAAGAGCGGCACCTTCCCGGCGGGATAGGCCTCGCGGAAAGCCGCCGACATCTCGGTAGTGTTGTGCAGGTGCGCGTCGCGTTGGGTCACGACCTGACTGACCAGCACGGCGTCGGCTTGCTCAGCGATGGCTCGCTCGACGAGCTCGGGCACGAGCACTTGCGCACCGAGGTTCACGACCTGGATTTCGGAGTAGTACTCCAAGCCCTTGTCGCCCGCGAATCCCTTGATGTTCAAAATGGCGTCGATGCCGACGGTGTGGGCGTCGGTGCCGATGCAGGCTCCGACCACCACCAAGGGCCGCCGCAACGTTTCTTTGATCGTCGTGTTGATCTCTTTGGGCGACAGCAGCGGGTAATCGCGCTCGATGACCTCGACCGCACTGACGTCGATCAGGTGCTGCGTTGAGCCGTAGACCACGCAAAATGTATGACTGGGGCCCATCGCGGTGGCGTGCACGAGCATCGCGGGCTGCATGCCCATTTTGGCGGCGAGCTGGAGCGCGGCACCTTCGCTGACCTTGTCGTGGGGCAGCGGCAGGGTGAACGACATCTGCACCATGCCGTCGCCGGTGGTGTCGCCGTAGGGCCGGATGATGGTGCTCATGGGCGCCCCCATCCGTCTGTTTCGAGGAGTTCTATGGCGGGGTTGAAGAAGTCGGGGGCCTTAAGCGCGACTCCTTCGGAGCCTTTGCCCTTGTCGGCGGGGCGCTTCATCAAGCCGAAGGTGCCTTTGGCAATGGCTTCGAGCAGCGGCACTCCTCGCGCGGCTTCGCTGCTTGCGCCATCGTTGTGTATGTCGCTCAGCAGTTCGATCGTCTCGCCGAGCACTTTGCGGGATCGGTTTTGGATGAAGCCATCCTGGGGCGGGTGGAAATCTTCGGCCAAATCGCCGGCGGCGTTAAGTACGTAGCGCACGTTGGACAAGGCCAAC
>JBBSVB010000074.1:0-9524 GCA_038233875.1 Actinomycetales bacterium
CGAAACTCGAATGGGATTGTTGGCTCGACGCTTCGACCCCGCCCGGTCGTTGCTGCTGGATGCCGGGGTGCAGGTGCACATCGGCTACGACGGAGTGCTCCCGAACAGCGCACCCGTGCTGGCTTCCGACGGCTCAGCGTCGACGGTAGAGGAGCTCGCCGCGTGAGCTTGGCAGCGGCCGGGCGCACCCGAGCCCGTGCTCGTCCGAAGTTAGCGATCAACCAGTTCCGGACGCAAGAACACATCGACGAGCACGCCATTGAGTCGTTTGTCGCCGAGCACGAGGCCCCCATCGTGGAGGGTGCTAAGTGCACGTTCCTCTTCCGCGGCGAGGCCGACGAAGTGCACGTGATGCACCGGATCGTGAACCAGCCGCAACGGGTGCCAATGAAGCGACTGGGACAGACGTCGTTGTGGTGGGTCACGATCGAGCTGCCCGAGGGGTCGCGGGTCGAATACCAACTGAGCAAACGCATCGGGGACTACACCGATCAGTTCAACGATCCGCTCAATCCGCACGTGGCGCACAGCCCGGTGGGGTCGTCGTCGGTCTGTCACGCCGTCGGCTACGAAACCCCGCAATGGGTCCACCACGACCCGGCGTCTCGGCCGGGCGATCTGCATACCGTTGAATTTCACTCCAAAGCGCTGCGTCGCAACACGACCAGCCGGGTCTACCTGCCCGCGCGATACCGGCCGAGTTCGTCATACCCCTTGTTGATCGTGCACGATGGGGACGACTATTTGAACTACGCGGCCATGCAGACCGTGCTCGACAACCTGATTCACCGCCTCGACATGGCTGAGACCGTCGTGGTGTTCAGCAACTCGAACGATCGATTGCGTGAGTATCCGAACAATGCCGCGCACGCTCGGCACCTCAGCGCCGAATTGGTCCCCTATCTGCGGGAGCGAATCTCGCTGATTGACCGGCCAGAAGCCCGGTGCCTTATGGGCGCTAGCTTTGGTGGCGTTGCTGCACTGTCGGCGGCTTATCGCAAGCCCGAGTTGGCCTCGTCGTTGCTCTTGCAATCGGGCTCCTTCGTCTTCACCGACATCGGCGACGACCACGGCGGCGGCGATGCTTTCGACCCGGTGGTGAAGTTCATTAACCGCTACCGAGCTGACCCCCGCCGCGTCGCCGACCGAATGTTCATGTCGTGCGGCATTTACGAGCCTCTGATCGTCCACAACCGATCGATGCTTCCGGTTTTTGAATCCACGGGCACAACCGTGAGGTATGTCGAAGCGCGAGATGGACATTCGTGGGAGAACTGGCGCGACCGCCTTCGTGACGGCCTGTCGTGGGTCTTTCCGGGGCCGCAGAAGTTCGTCTACGAGTAGCCTTGCCTTCGACGGTGCACCGAATGGTGTGGCCGATATTGAGTTAAGGAACCGCAATGGACCATCACGAATCGACGCCTGACGAAACCGAGCGGGTCACCTACCTGCTGGTCGACGGCGAGAACATTGACGCCACCATCGGCAACTCGATTTTGAACCGCCGACCGCACCCTGAGGAGCGGCCCCGCTGGGATCGGTTGTTGACGTTTGCTCAGTCGCAGTGGGACCAGCCGGTGCAGGGATTGTTCTTCCTGAACGCCTCGTCCGGTTTGCCAATGGCCTTCGTGCAGGCGCTTCGGGCGATCGGATATCGCGCGGTGCCGCTGTCGGGGACGGCCGAGGAGAAGGTCGTCGACATGGCCATCATCCGCACCATGGAGGCGCTGCTCGACCGGGATGCTGACGTGATGCTGGTCAGCCACGACGGCGACTTCGTCGAGGCAATGACGCCGCTGGTCGATAGTGACCGCCGGGTGGGTTTGATGGCCTTCGAGGAGTTCCGGAACAACGGGTTCGGTCCGTTGGAGTCGCGTGGCATGGAGTTCTTCGACCTTGAACATGATGCCCGGGCGTTTAACACGCACCTGCCGCGTCTGCGCATCATCGCCATCGAAGACTTCGACCCGATGGACTTCCTGTAACCAGGATGACGGCCCGGGTGGCTTCGTTACCTTCAGGGCCATCGAGTGGTAGCTCGTGCACCATGTTCGCGCCGGATCTGGTGTGTAAGCCACGACTCGGCGACGGATCCTCAAGAAACTCGATGGAACTCGGCGAACGCTGCGGGCACATAAGGGTATGAAGCAACAGTCGGGCACCTCAGCGCGGACCACCGCGGGTCTGGACTCGGCCACGGATGCTCAGGTGTGGCAGATCGCCTCGCACCAGGATCCCCAGGCCTTCGGCGTCATCTTCGACCGGCACGCTGACGCCGTACATCGCTACTGCGCTCGCCGCTCAGGTTCGGCCGACGCCGCCGACGACCTCGTGTCGATCGTCTTCCTCGAAGCGTGGCGGCTGCGCGGTGAGGTTGTGCTGCAACGTGACTCAACTTTGCCGTGGCTGCTCGGCGTCGCTCGGCATACCCTCGCGCATCGTGCTCGCTCCCGGATGCGCCACCAAAAGGCGCTCGACCGGCTGCCGCGCCCCTCGGTGCCGGACCACGCCGACAGTGTCGTAGCCGCGCTCGACGACCGCCAGAGACTGAGCGCGATCGAGCGCGCCTTCGCGAATCTCAATGACAAAGAGCAGGACGTCATCGCGCTCTGCGTCTGGCAAGGGCTTGAGTATGCCGACGCCGCCCTCACCCTGGGAGTGCCGGTTGGCACGGTGCGCTCCCGCCTCTCCCGTGCTCGGACTCGCCTCGCGAGCCTCACGGAACAACAGCAATCACACCGCACGCCGCGACCGGGATCGAAGGACGCATGATGGACAACAACGACCACACACCCCACACGAACTCCACCCCCTCAACCGGCGGCGTTGACACTGGTCCCGAAGTCCGTAGGATGAGCCCGCACATCCGAGACCATGCACGAGGCACGCTGCTCGCCGAAACCAGCCTGGTTACGGCCTCGGGTGCCGAATCGCTGGCTGCGGCCGATGGTGTGAGCTTCGGACGCGACGGTGTCGACGACGCACCCAACCCGCTCAAAAAGCGCTGGATGGTGATTGCCAGCGGATTGGCCGTCGCCGCCGCTGGAGCCGCCATCATCGCGGGCTACGGTGTGCTCTCTGGTGACGACCTGGGCACAGGCCCTGCCGGCACCGACCAGTCCCAAGATGCCGACGCCGATGGACCAGATGGGATTAGCGACCTCAGCGTGGTGCAGGCGCGGACGGCCTGCAAGAGCCAAATGGGGGTCGATGAATCGGCGGTGATTTACGAGCACCACACTCCGGCCTACTCGATGTTGACGGCGACTGACGGCGGCATCACGCAAATGTGCGCAACTATCGGCGGCGGTCAAGGCACTTTTTCGTCTGAGGTCGCCAACCGAGCTAACCCTGTGACCGAGTTTCTGCGACAGACGTTCATCGAGGACGATCAGTACAACGAAACACTCGGCGGGAAGGTCACCGATGACGTCACAAAGGTCGAGATCCTTTCCGCCGGCGAGCCGGTCGCGACCGCTCACCTGGAGGACACGTGGTTCTCTGCTTCCGCCACAACGAAAGCAGGAGATCCACTGTCCTACCGAGTGACCATGACGAACGGCGACACCCGTGATGTCGTTGTGGACGATCCGATGTACGAAGACCCACGTCAACTACGGGATCGGATGGACGAGAACATGCAGATGTTGGCCGAAGGCTGCTTCAGCGACATCGAGATCACCCTTTCGTCGACACCAACAGAGGGCGATCCGGAGTCTCAGAGGAGCGAGGGTGACTACGTTCTGACGGGGACCCACGAGGATCCGAGCTACCTAGTCTCCTTTGCTGAGAACGGGACAGCGGTGTCCGTGTGCGCCACCACGTACGGCGAAAGGATCTGGGGCGGAACGCAACCGCTGAGCCTGCCACCCGGTGCACCGATTGCTAGGTTCGAGATGTCACCTGCCCCGACAGACAAGGGCCCCCATCCAGTGATAGGACAAGCCGCCTCGAACGTTACCTCGGTCGATGTCGTTCGAGCGGACGGGAAGCGCAGGGAGACGGTGCTCGAGAACGGCTTCTACTCCCTGATGCTCCCAGCGACGGACGCGGAAGGCCTGACCTACGTCGTCTACACCGACGACGGGGAGTCAACGACCATCGGCTCCGACTAAGTGCTGGTGTTTGTCCCTAGGGATGAACACCAGCACCCGGAAGGGTTTCCGCAGAGTCATGGCAGCCAACGACAAGCACCCTAAAGATCGTCGCCCACACGGCGACGGCTCGGTGGGCCAGAGCGCACGAACTGACCAAGCGTCACATGACGCGGCCACGTTCGGGCATTCCGGGTTGGATGGAGCTCCACCTATCGCTGGCCCCTGACCGCAGGCGGCGGCCTACGTGCATCTGTCCCGCGACATGCCCGACCAAGACCGGCTAGATCGTTCACGTGCGCGATCTAGCCGGTTTTGGCGGGCGTGTCGTCGGAACGAGAAGTGGGTATGCCGACAAGGGCAGCCCCCAGTGGCTGGTCGTGAGGTGCCGTGCGAAGGTTGATGAATGACTGATGCCACACCCAACCTTTCGCCCCTGATCGTCGTCACCGGAGCCAACGGCCTCGTGGGCTCTCGAGTGTGTGAGCTGCTTAGCGAGCGTGGAGCCCGGGTGCGGGCCGTGGTCCGACGAGCTGGCACCGCGCCCGAAGTTCAAGGGGTCGAGGAAGAGGTTGGTGACTTCACCGATGCAGACTTTGCCGCTGTCATTGCGCTCGGGGCCGACGCGGTCGTCAGCACCGTCCACCCGATGGGTTCGGACCGCCAGACCCAGCAGCGTGTGGGTGTCGAAGGGACGACCACCCTGGCGCAGGCCGCTCGTGACGCGGGAGTCTCGCGCTTCGTCCACATCTCGACCGCAGCCGTGTACGACCGCTCACCCGGTGCCGGTGATGTCGATGAGTTATCACCGCTGGTTGACGACGACAGTGACGACTACTCGGTGACCAAGCGCGACACTGATGCTGCGATTGCAGCTATCGACGGCATGACGCGAGTTCTCATCAGGCCCCCCGCCATCCTGGGTCCAGGAGAAACGTCGATGTGGAACACCCTGCGCCCAGCCACGATGCGTGATGAGGAATGGGCGCGTCACGCCATACGGGACAAGAGTTTTGGGTGGGTCCACCTTGATGATCTCGCCGCTTTAACGGCCGACGTGGCGATGGACAAGATCGTGAGCAGCGATGACGCGGCGGCCGGTCCCGTAGAGGGGGCGTGTACCCCCGTCAACGTATCGGGTGGACCGGCGACCACCGGAGACTACGTCGAAACCGTGCTTGGTGCTCTCAATCTGGAACCGATCTGGGAAGAAGGCGAAGCCTGGCGCGGCCAAATCCTTGCTGATCGAGCCCACGCTTGGGGCTGGGCCCCGCAGGTCGACCTCCGCTCCGGGCTCAACGAGATCGCCGATGGGCTGGCGCCCCCTGGATAACGTCAGGGTCTGATTGATGCAGAAGGTCCGAACCGGAGCAGTCCTGAAGGCCAGACAGCCGTGCAAACGGTCATGTCGCGGAGACACCTGCAGGCGCCCCGCCCACCCGCGCGGCCCCGTCGTCGAGTCGCTGATGACCGGTAAGCGCGCAACCCCCCGCCGAAAACCGGGGGCAGGCGCGCACATCGGTCATCAGCGGGTCAAGCGCACAGAAAGGCCCCCACCCAATGGGTGAGGGCCTTCCTAAACGGTGGAGACTAGGGGGCTCGAACCCCTGACCCCCGCCTTGCAAAGGCGGTGCTCTACCAGCTGAGCTAAGTCCCCGAGGGCGACCCAGCGGCATACATCACCGCGGGATCGAGGTTATTCAGTTGTTGACGTCGTCCGTCGCCTCTGCCCACAGGGCACGCTCGGCTTGCTGGTCCTGAGACTTCTTGGCGAACGCCAAGGCCCCAATCGCAGCAACCACAAGCACCAGGATGCGCTTCATATGTCTCACTCCTTGTTGCGAATACGGTCACGCGTGGGTGGGCCTAACTGGACTTGAACCAGTGACCTCTGTCTTATCAGGACAGCGCTCTAACCGACTGAGCTATAGGCCCCACTTCACACCCCTGCCAGCGCGAGAACGCGCCGCACACCAGGCGACGCATGAGATTACCTCACCGCACGCCGGGCGGACAAAACGCAGGGGATCACTCGTCGGACAGCGTCAGGTGGGCCCCGCCGACCAGGGCCGAACAGACGTTGTAGAGGAACGCGCTGAGGGTGGCCAATGCGGTCAACAACAGCACGTTCGCCACGGCGAAGACCACCGTCAGCGACAGCACCCGACCCAACCCGATGTATTGCATGAGGTCGAACCGACTGGCACCATCTTCACCGCTTGTGACCTGCACGATGAACGCATTAACCGTGTTGAAGACATTCATCCCAGACAACACCGTCCACAGCACGGCGACCATGATGACTGTGGCGATCCCCAGACCGACGGCAACGAGCAGGGAGATCTTGAACACCGACCACGGGTCGATCCGCTGAATGGTCAGACGCACACGCCGTGGGCCGGTGGGACGACGTTTGCCCGCATTGGAGCGCCGCGCCGAGGATTGAGGGCCATCCTCGGGCCGCGGCCGCCCTGCCGAGGCTGCGGCAGCCGAGCCACCGGCCGCCCCACCAGCGGTTCGGGCTGACGCACTGCGGCGAGCAGAGAGGTCCTGTCGCGGAGCAACCCGGGCCATCGCGGCGTCCCGCATCGAGCTTGCCGTCGGCTTTGAAACGTTCTCGGCGTTGGCTTGGCCACCTTCTGCCGCATCGGAGGCATCAGGCGCGGCAACGTCCGCGGTCTCCACTTCCGTCGTTTCGTCAGCAGATTCAATCCCAGACGACTCCCGGGCCTGTGTGTTGCGCTCAGTGGTGCTCATCACTGGCCTCCTGTATCGCCGTCCTCGGGGGTCTCATCCTCGGGCTCGACGTCGCTGACTATCGCTTCGGGCTGCCCTGCTGAGTCCGACGCTACGCCATCGTCCATCGGCTCGGCGGTTACCTCGGCTGCATCGAGAGCATCTGCCAGCTCGGATTCCGCGTTGCGAGCCACCGCGACGATCGAGTCACCCTTTCCGGGAGTCGCAAATCGGACGCCGGCGGTGTCGCGCCCGGTCACCCGCACTTGGTCAATCGCCGAGCGCACCACGTTGCCATGCTCCATCACGACCAACACCTCGTCGCCGGAGTCCACCGTGAGTGCCCCGACTAGGGTGCCACCCTTGTCGCTGGACTTGGCCACCTTGATGCCCAGACCGCCACGGCCCTGCACGCGGTATGCCGACACGGGGGTGCGCTTGGCCATCCCCGTCTCGAAGACGACGAAGACATACGGGTCCTCACCGTTGGCCACGACCTGCATAGCCAGCAGGTGGTCTTGGCCGCGGAACTTCATACCCGTCACACCGGAGGTCGCCCGGCCCATCGGACGCAGTGCCTCGTCAGTCGCGGTGAAGCGCACCGATTGGCCCTGGACGGACACCAGCAGGACGTCGTCCTCGACCCCTGCTAAACCGGCGCTGACGAGCTCGTCGCCGTCGCGCAGGTTAACCGCGATCAGCCCGCCGGTCCTGGGGGAGTCGTAGTCACCCAGTCGCGTCTTCTTGACCAGTCCGTTTCGGGTGGCCAGCAGCAGGTATGCCGAATGCTCGTAGTCCTTCAGCGTCAGCACCTGAGCGATCTGCTCACCCGGCTGGAACGCCAGCAGATTGGCCACGTGCTGGCCCTTTCCAGTGGGCCCGCCCTCGGGGATCTCGTACGCCTTAGCGCGATAGACCCGGCCATGGTTGGTGAAGAACAACAACCAATGGTGCGTGGAAGTGGTGAAGAAGTGACCGACCACGTCGTCCGCGCGCAGCGAGGTGCCCCGTCGGCCCTTCCCGCCGCGGTGCTGCGGTCGATACTCGGCAACTTTGGTGCGCTTGGCGTACCCGCCACGGGTGATGGTGACCACGACGTCTTCCTCGGGGATGAGGTCTTCCATCGACATGTCGCCGTCGAACGCGTGGATCTGGGTGCGCCGGTCGTCTCCGTACTTGGCGACAATCTCCCCCAGCTCTTCGCTGACGATGGTGCGCTGGCGCTGTGGGCTGTCGAGGATCGCCTGGTAGTCGATGATCATCGCTTCTAGACGGTCGTGCTCCTCGATGATCTTCTGACGCTCCAACGCCGCCAGGCGACGAAGTTGCATATCGAGGATCGCGCGCGCCTGGACCTCGTCGATGTCGAGCAACTCGATCAGACCGTTGCGTGCATCCTCGACGGTTGCGCTGGCGCGGATGAGGGCAATGACGTCGTCGAGCGCGTCGAGCGCTTTGAGGAGGCCACGCAAGATGTGGATCTGCTCTTCGGCGCGCCGCAGGCGGTAGCGGGTGCGGCGGACGATGACTTCGATCTGGTGGTCCACCCAGTGACGGACGAAGGCCGACAGCGGCAACGTGCGCGGCACGCCATCGACCAGGGCCAGCATGTTGGCGCTGAAGTTCTGCTGCAGTTGCGTGTGCTTGTAGAGGTTGTTGAGCACGACTTTGGCCACGGCGTCACGCTTGAGCACCACGACGAGTCGCTGGCCCGTGCGCCCCGAGGTCTCGTCGCGAAGATCGGCGATGCCGCCTAGTTTGCCGTCGTTAACGAGCTCAGCGATCTTCTTTGCGAGTGAGTCGGGGTTGACTTGGTAGGGCAGCTCGGTGACCACGAGACACTGACGGCCTTGGATCTCTTCGACCTCGACGACTGCGCGCATCGCGATCGACCCGCGGCCGGTGCGGTAGGCGTCTTCGATGCCCGACTTACCCATGATGAGAGCGCCGGTGGGGAAGTCCGGGCCGTGAATGCGGGCAATCAGCGCTTCGAGCAGCTCGTCGCGGGTGGCCTCAGGGTTGTCCAGTAGCCACTGGACCCCATCGGCGACCTCACGCAGGTTGTGCGGCGGGATCTGCGTAGCCATGCCGACTGCGATACCCGCTGAGCCGTTGACCAGTAGGTTCGGGAAGCGCGCAGGCAGGACCGCAGGCTCTTGGGTTTTGCCGTCGTAGTTGTCCCCGAAGTCCACGGTGTCTTCGTGGATGTCGCGCACCATTTCCATCGCCAACGGCGCCATCCGGCATTCGGTATACCGAGGGGCAGCTGCCGGGTCATCCCCGGGAGTGCCGAAGTTGCCTTGGCCCTGCACGAGTGGGTAGCGCAAAGACCAGGGCTGCACCAACCGCACCAACGCGTCGTAGATCGCCGAGTCACCGTGCGGGTGATAGTGACCCATGACGTCGCCGACGACACGGGAGCACTTGTTGAAGCCACGATCGGGACGGTAGCCGCCGTCATACATCGCGTAGAGCACCCGGCGGTGCACCGGTTTGAGGCCGTCTCGAACGTCGGGCAAAGCCCGCGAGACGATCACGCTCATCGCATATTCGATGTAACTGCGCTGCATTTCCGCGTTGAGGTCAACAGCCTCGATGCGGTCGGTCATCGGCGTTTCAGTCATTCACAGTCCTTTATCGCGCTTTAGATATCGAGAAATCTGACGTCTTTGGCATTGCGCTGAATGAATCCGC
>JBBSVB010000075.1:0-9520 GCA_038233875.1 Actinomycetales bacterium
GAAGGTCCAGGCAGCAGTCAGCGCTGGTCTGTCTGACGGGGGCTTCATTTCGCTCAAGGACGACCACGGCCGAGTGCTCATGGTCCCCGCCGACGCCCTGGGTTACGTCGAGGTCGGCGTACAGGAGAAGAGCAAAGTCGGATTCGGCTCGGCCTGAGCGCTACCACTCCACCGCACCGCATTCCTAGGGGTACTTCATGGTTTTGACCTTGATCTCGGCGCTCATCATTGGGGTCATCATCGGCCCCATCGCGAGACTCCTACTCCCCGGCAAGCAACGTATCTCGGCGGTGATGACGGTCCTGATCGGCGCAGCGGGTGCCCTTGTCGGTGCAACCGTCGTCGCGAGTGTTAGCGACCGCTCCGGGTTCAACGTCATCGCGATTGTGGTGGGGATCGCCGCTGCGGTGGTGCTCGTCGTCCTCTACGGGTTGATGACGGGCAAAAGCGGCGCGCCGCGGGGCTGATTCGCCTCGTCGGCTCGCAGCCGTACACTCGAAGAACCACGGTGCCCGGTCGGCACACACGAGAATGACTGCACGGGCAGTGCTAGACGATATTTCCGATCGGCCCTTCATTGCGTTGCGCAGGTTTGCGGGGCGCTGCCGATCAGAGAGATCCATGGAAGAAACACGCACATTTTCCGACTTCGATATCCACCCTGACGTAGTTGCTGCGCTCGCAGAGCACGGCATCACGCACCCCTTCCCCATTCAGGCGATGACCTTGCCGGTGGCTCTGGGTGGCCACGACATCATCGGTCAGGCGAAAACCGGAACGGGCAAGACCCTCGGCTTCGGGCTGCCGATCCTGGGTCGCGTCGTGGCTCCCGGCGATGCCGGCTTCAACGACTTGGAGCGCCCCGGTGCGCCTCAGGCACTGGCTGTGGCGCCCACGCGCGAACTGGCCAGCCAGGTCGCCCAAGACCTGATGCGCGCCGGTGCGCGGCGCGGCATCCGCATCCTCACGGTCTACGGCGGTCGGGCCTACGAGCCCCAGGTCGAGGCCCTCAAGAACGGCGTCGAGATCGTCGTCGGCACCCCTGGGCGTTTGATCGACCTGGCCGAGAAGGGCCACCTCACGCTGGCGCACACCCGCACCGTCGTCCTAGACGAGGCCGACGAGATGCTCGACCTGGGCTTCCTGCCCGACGTCGAGAAGATCTTGGCGATGACGCCCGCTGGTCGTCAGACCATGTTGTTCAGCGCCACGATGCCCGGGGCGGTCGTTGCGCTGGCGCGTAGTTATATGACGCAGCCGACCCACATTCGCGCCATCGACGAGGGTGACGACAAGCACACCATCGCCGCCGTCGAACACTTTGTATACCGCGCACACGCGATGGACAAGGTCGAGATGGTGGCCCGCATCCTGCAGTCGCAGGGTCGCGGTCTGAGCATCATCTTCGCCCGCACCAAGCGCACCGCGGCCAAGGTCGCCGACGATCTCAGCGAGCGCGGGTTCGCGGCCGCAGCCATTCACGGTGACCTCGGTCAGGGGGCGCGCGAGCAGGCGCTGCGCGCGTTCCGGGCCGGCAAGGTCGACGTCCTGGTCGCTACCGACGTCGCCGCCCGTGGCATCGATGTCGAGGCCGTGACGCACGTCATCAACTTCCAGTGCCCAGAGGACGAAAAGACCTATCTGCACCGCACCGGTCGCACGGGTCGCGCCGGCGCCACCGGCGTCGCAGTGACCTTCGTGGACTGGGACGACCTGCACCGTTGGACGCTCATCAACAAGGCGTTGGATTTGGGCATCCCCGAGCCTCAAGAGACGTACTCCTCCTCGCCTCACCTCTTCGCCGACTTGGACATCCCCGAGGGCACCAAAGGCACGTTGCCTCGCTCGGCACGCACCCGCGCCGGGCTGGGCGCCGAGCGCGTCGAAGACATCGAAGGCCCGGCTGGACGCAACAAGAGCGGCGCTGGTCGAGGTGGCTCGCGGGGTGGCGGCTCACGCGGCGGTGGCCCCAAGCGCGGCGGAACAGACCGCGGCGGTCCAGATCGTCGCGGCTCTGACCGCGCCGGATCAGATCGTGGCAGCTCGGTCCCCCGAGACGGATCGTCGCAGGGGCAAGGTCAAGACACAGCGCAGCGTTCGTCTCGCGCGGCGCGCACCAGCACCGTGGAGCGCACCGGCTCCTCGCAAGACGGGGGCGGGCAGCGTCGTCGCCGCCGTAGGTCCAAGGGCGATCAGTCGGCGGGCTCGGCCGGCTGAAAATTCTCTAACCCCACCCAGCCCGGGTGGGGTGGGCCGACTGCCAACCCGGGCGGGCAGTGCGCCTGGACGGAGCACCACTGACACAGCGCCGACGGTCTGGCCGGGAAGGCCTCCGACGCGGCACCGTACGTGGCGAAGTTTGCCTCGGCCGCCCCGAGGTCTTGCCCGATCGACTCGGCCTCGGCCAGTTTTCGGGCCAACGACTCCTCAGTATGCCGATGTGCGTCGACCGTTCCCGTCGGCAAGTGATGCAACTCGACCTGGCGCACTGGCCGCCGAAACATCCGCGACAACGCGAGGGCATATAAGCCGAGCGCAAGGGACGTGCGTGCGCTGCCCGGCTCCACCGCTCGAGCACCCGTTTTGTAGTCGATCACCACGAGTTCACCGCTGCGATCCTCGACCCGGTCGACCCGTCCGGTGACCGCTAACGTGGCTGTCGGCATAGCAACGGTCCGCTCGACTGCGACGGGCTGGCCGGTCCGGTCGATCCTGCGCAAGTAGTCCAGCACCCATCCGCTGGCTCGCTCACGCCACTGGATCGACTGGGCCTCGTCGGCAAATCCTGCTTGCTGCCACAGCCGGATCATCAAGGCTCTGACTTCAGGCGGCGTGCGCTGCGACTCGGGCAGATCCCAGAACTGGCTCAGGGTGGCGTGCGTCGAGTTGCCGATCGAGATGATGGCTCGTTGTGGTGCCTTCACAAGCCGCGGCCGGTCGAGGTAGGTCAACCTGTAAGCGCGCGGACAATCGAGCCACTGCCCTAACTTCGATGGGCTGACGCCCAGAAGCCTCGTCGGTTGGGGTGGCTGGGTCATCTGTGAGCCTGTCATCTGCGAGCCCCCATCAGCGCGGTGCCGGTGCCCATTTCCAGGATGCGGTCGAGTTGGGCGGGGTCGGTCGTGTGCTCGGCGAGCCGGTTAGATTTACCCGCCCCGTGATAGTCGCTAGACCCGGTGGCAATCAATCCCCAGTCACGGCACAAGGCACCGGCCTGTTGCATAGCGTCCGCATCGTGATCGCGATGATGCACCTCAAGACCCGCCATACCTGCGTCCACCAGCCCCGCGATCACCGACACGCTGACGGTGCGGCCTCGGGCGTGGGCAAACGGGTGGGCCATGATCGGCACCCCACCAGCGGCTCTGATGACCTGCACGGCGTCGCTGGCTTGCGGTGCCCAGTGCCGCACGTAGTACTGACTTCGTCCGTGCAGCACCTCGGCGAAGACCGCGTTGCGGTCCTCGAAAGTACCCGCCCGCACCAATGCGTCGGCGATGTGCGGTCGCCCCAGCGTCACTCCCTTCCCGACGAAATTCACGATGGCGTCGTAGTCCACCGGAAACCCGTCTGTAGCGAGGAGCTCGACGGTGCGCTGCATCCTGGTGTCTCGGTGGCTCCTGATGGTGGCCATCAGCGTCGTGAGCTCCTCATGGTCAGGATCAACGAGATAGGCCAGCATGTGGACCGAGACTCCCCCGGCCTGCGTCGACAACTCCAGCCCGGGCACCACGGTGATGCCCAGCTGTAGGCCAGCTGCTGCAGCGGGTGCCCAGCCCGCGATCACGTCGTGGTCAGTCAGCGCCATCATACTGACGCCGGCCGCAGCCGCGCTGGCCACCACTTCGCCGGGACTCTGCGTGCCGTCACTGCACGAGGAGTGCGTATGCAGATCGATCACGGGCACGTCAGAGGGCATGTGAGCACCGTAGGCCAGAGCGCACGCAGGCTCACAACACAGCAGCGACTCAACCGTCCCCCTACAGTGGTGGTTTCTCCCGTGACCCCTAGGAGCTTCGATGTTTGTTCCCGTGCGCACCAGCAGCCGCCTCACGATGGCTGTCGCGCTGGCCATCGCCGTGGTGCTGACGCTGGCCGGATGCAGCACTACCGAGACCAGCAGCACCTCGTCGAGCACGATCTCCGACGACGCAACGAGCAGCGGCACCGGTGGTCCTGGATCCACTGACGGGTCGACAGCCACGTCAACCAGCGACGAGTCCGCGCCGACGGCCGACACGTCGGGGAAGACCTCAGACTCAGACGAAGCGACGGCCACTGCGCAGGGCACACCCATAACGTTGGAGGCCGCTGACGAGGCCTTCACCGTGGATGCACCTGCCGGCTGGAAGGACGCCATCGGCACTGCCCCTGCTGCGACTGTGCTGGCCGCTCAGTCCACCACCCGCACGGGAGACTCATTCAACACGCTGGTGGTCACCAAGGGCGACTCGGTCGCTGACCTTGACGAGGTCGTGGCCGCGAGCATCGAGACCCTCGAAGACGACGACGCTGACGTCAGGGCCGCGAAGGACATCGAGATCGACGGGCAGAACGCCTACGGGTTTTCGACGACGGTGTCGTCGGGCGACGACACGATCACCAACCGACTTCGATACGTGAACTTCGACGGCTCGCTCTACACGCTGACCTTCTCGACCTCACAGGTCGATGGTGAAATCAGTGAACTGGCCGACCAGGAATTTGACGACATCCTCGACTCCTGGTCATGGTCCATCGAAGACTAATCCTGGTAGACGCCTAGAGACCGTCGGCGAGCGCGTACAGCCGGGCGATCCAGCCCGAAACGTCGGCGTGCGGCATACCCGCCAATGGACATCCCAGCGGCCAATCCGAGCCCGACCGCCAGCGCCGTGAGCATCTCCAGGGTGGCGAGGTTGAGGAATGTCGACGAGTCGAGCATCACCAAAAAGATCGCACGATAGACCGCGAATCCGGGGAGCAGCGCCACGATCGCGGCCGTGCTGATGGCGAGCTCGGGGACCCGGAGCCGGTGGTGGACGGTGTAGGCCAGCGCTCCGACCGCGACGGCCGCCACCGCCGAGGCTGGTGGCTGCGCCAGCCCCAACACGGTGGCACCTTGGAAGGCCAGCCACGCCAGCGCAGCCAACATCGCAGATACCACCGTTGCTCGCAGACCCGTGTAACGCGTCATACAGAACCCGATAGCCACGATGATCGCGCCTATGACACCCGGGAGCAGGGACGTGCGCTGGGCCACATCGGGCTGAATGATCAACGGCACCCCCGACGCGTTGGCGACCGACAAGACGGTGGCCACGCCGACGGCGATCCCCAGCGTCATCATGAGCACTTCCAGGCCGCGAGCACCCGCCGTGACGTAGTAGCCATCGAGGGCGTCCTGGGCGGCACCCATCACGGACAGTCCGGCTAGCAACACGATGATGCCGGAGACCACCACCAACGAAGGGCTGTCGAGACCGGGGATATCGAGGCCCAAACCGGGCAAAGCACCAGAGCCGGTGCTGGGCGTTGAGATCCAATACAGTGCGACGGCAATCAACGAGGGGATGGCTGCGCTGATGGCTTGGCTGAAGAACGACGCCACACCCATCCGGTACAAGAACCGTTGGGCGCGATCCACGGCCGCCGCGCTGAATCCGGCCACCACCCACATCGTTGGTCCGGCACCGAAGATGATCACAACCCCGATGGCCGTGACAGCCATGCCGACCGTGACCACCCACCGGCGATAGGGGTGGGGGGCGGTCAAGATGTCGCTGAGTTTGGTGCGAGCGTCCTCGACCGACACCTGGTCCGCGGCGGTCCACTCTCCGTCTTGCCCCCGCGTCCAGGGGCGGTCCGGCGTCCCGCATAAGTCGTCCACGAGGTGTTGCAGGGCCTCGAGTCGGGTGAAGTCCTCTGAGCGGGCCTTGATCACCCGCATCACGGTCAGCGGGTTCTCGTTCACCCCTCGCTGCATCGACACCGAGATCGAGGTGTAGGTGATATCGACCGAGGTGGACCTGATCTCAAACGCCGCGGTCACCCGCATCACCGTGGCCACGACTTCTGCGGCCGACGCGCCCGTCGACAGTGACGCCTCGCCGATGCGCAAAGCCAAGTCCAACACGGATCGGGCTTGCTGTTGCGAGACGTCATCGTCGTGGCTCGCGACCGCGATCGGGATCGTAGGCGGACCGACCCCTCGCACGACCCACGTCGCCCGATCACGCCACATTTTGCCGACAGGAGCGCTCGGACGGAGCTGCGGGCCGGTGATCTCCCGACCTCGCGGGTGACCAGGTCCACCGTGGTTCAATCCGAGGCTCACGGGAACAGCCTAGGCACGCCAACTGTGAGGTCGCCACTTCGCGTGCCACGATGGACGAATGAGCCAGGAACAGCCCCAAGCAACCCACCGCAGTCGCCCTACCGGTGAAGCGTTTAACGCCTTCATGCGCCAAGGCTGGGCACCCAGCGACGAGGTGCTTCCGCAGGCGGCACCGGTCGCTGCGTACGCGTCGAAGCGTCGCGAACTGGTGAGCGCCGCCTTCGGCGGCGAACGTCTCGTGGTGCCAGCCGGCGGCTTAAAGGTCCGGAGCAACGACACGGACTACGTTTTTCGCCCGCATAGCGCCTTTGCGCACCTCAGCGGATTAGGAGCGGACCGGGAGCCCGACGCGGTGTTGGTTTTGGAGCCCACGGGCGAAGAGGGGCACGAGGCCGTGCTCTATGTGCAGCCCCCCGCCGGCCGGACGAGCACCGAGTTCTTCTCCGACTCGCGGATGGGTGAGTTTTGGATCGGTTCGCGTCCCTCGTTAGCCGCGATAGCAGCCGAGCTCGACCTCTCCACGCGCCCACTGAGCGAACTGGACGATGCGGTGGCCAAGGACGTGCCGATGGTCGGTCTGCGGGTGGTGGCCGACGCGGATGCCGACGTGACCGCGCTGGTTGACCGGGTGCGTGCCCAGGCTGACACTGACAGCCACGACGAAGACGCAGAGCTGGCCCGAACGCTCTCAACACTGCGCCTGGTCAAAGACGAGTGGGAGATCGAGCAGATGGTCGACGCCGTCGATGCCACCGCTGAGGCGTTCGACGCTGTCGTTGCCGAGCTCCCGAAGGCCGCCCACAGCGGGCGTGGCGAGCGCTGGATCGAGGGAGTCTTCGGGCTGCACGCCCGGCACATTGGCAACGGCGTGGGCTACGACTCGATCTGCGCTGCCGGGGAGCACGCGACCACATTGCACTGGATCCGCAACACCGGCGAGGTCCACGACGGCGAGCTGCTCCTGCTGGACGCTGGGGTGGAGACCGACGCTCTATACACCGCAGACGTGACAAGAACGTTGCCCGTCAATGGCACCTTCTCGGCGGCCCAACGGCGGGTGTATGAGACGGTGCTGGAAGCCCAAGACGCGGGGCTGGCCGCCGCCCGACCTGGCAACACGTTCAAGGACGTGCATGCCGCTGCGATCCGCGTCATAGCGGAGCGGCTGTACGAGTGGGGGCTCCTGCCCGATGGGGTCAGTGTGGAGGACACGCTGGACCCAGAGCACGGTCAGTTCCACCGGCGGTGGATGGTCCACGGCACCAGCCACCACCTCGGCATCGACGTCCACGATTGCGCGCTGGCGTTGCGCGAGGACTACATGGACGGCGAATTGCGCCCCGGAATGGTGATCACCGTCGAGCCCGGCCTGTACTTCAAGACCGACGACGAATTGGCACCGGAAGAACTACGCGGGATCGGCGTGCGCATCGAAGATGACGTTCTCATCACCGAACAGGGCAATCGCAACCTCTCGGCGATGCTGCCGCGCACCGCCGACGCCGTCGAGAAGTGGATTGCTGATCGGGGTGAACGAGGCTAAAGCGAGCGTCGCTAGTCGCGTTTGACCGGCATACTCGCGAGGAGGTCGCGGGCTTGCTGGGCGAATTTGTGCTCGGTGAGCACTTCGTAGCGGGTCGCCACGACCTGGGACACAGAGGTGAAATCACGGCGGCCCTGAGCCATGGCGTAGCCGATCATCGCCCACACGACACCGAAGAACGCACCGAAGCCGATGCAGTAGAGAATCGTCATGAGCGCATCCCCGGAAGTGGAGAACAGCGCAAAGATCAACCCGATAAACAGCCCAAGCCACATACCCGAGAGCACCCCACCCACGGCGACTCGTCCCCCCGTCAGTCGACCCGTGACTCGCTCAACTTGTCGCAAGTCTGTGCCGACGATCATGCAGTTTTGAACCGGGAACTCCTCGTCAGAGAGGTAGTCCACGGCCCGTTGCGCCTCGTCATACTTCTCGAACACACCAAGCGACATGGGGTAATCGAGCGTGAGCCCCGCTCCCGGTCGCGGGGAGCGAGCTCCGCGTTGCGGCATCGAACTAATCACGCACCCCATCTTGACACTTCTGCGAGTTGATCGCGAAGACCCTGCGGGTCCTGATGTTGCTCAACGACGGCGCAATCGCAGACGGCGCGGCTTGACCGGACGACGTGCAACGTCAGCGGGGGTGGTGTGCCGGAAGGCACGGTCGGCCGAAGCGATGTAGATCAGCGGCTGAGGACTTGCCATGGAGGTGGTACTACCTTTCAGGGAATGTTTTAACGAACACTCAGTACTACGCCCCCGGCGGTGGCAATGTTCCACTGCACGTCGGTGATCTCGCTCACTCCTGCGAGTGCGGTGGGTATCGTGTGGCCGGTGAGCAATTTCCGCGTATTCGTCGCCCGCCTCAACGGGCTGAGCGTCTTCGATCCGCTCGGTGACGAGGTCGGTCGAGTGCGGGACGTGGTCGTGGCGTTCGGTCCTCGCCTCAATTCCCCCGGCCGCGGGGTGCGGGTGGAGGGTCTGGTCATTGAGGTGCCGGGTCGTCGCCGCGTTTTTCTGTCGATGACCCGCGTGACCAACATCGACGCCGGTCAGATCATCACCACGGGGTTGGTCACCATGCGCCGGTTCGAGCAGCGCCGAAGCGAGACCCTGGCGGTCGCCGAGCTCCTGGATCGCCGGGTGAGCGTGACGTCAGAGGACGAGACGTTCTCGGCGGTGGTGGAGGACCTCGCCCTCGACATGCAACGCAACCGTGAATGGCAAGTCACCAAGGTCTTTGTCCGCAAGGGAGCGCCTGACGAGCGCCGCCACCGCGGCCTGGCCCTGCGTCGCCGTCGCGGCGAAACGGTGTTGGTGGATGTGGATCGCGTCTCCGGTCTGGCGCTGAGCGGGCCAGTGCAGGCGGTGGATGCGCTGTTGGAGTCGTACGAAGGTCTCAAAACCGCCGACCTGGCCGAGGCAATTCACGATCTGCCCCCCAAACGACGTGGTGAGGTTGCCGACGCCCTCGAAGACGGCATACTCGCGGATGTCTTGGAGGAGTTGCCCGAGGACGACCGCGTCGAGATCCTGAGCAACCTCGGCCTCGAGCGGGCCGCTGACGTGCTGGAGGCGATGGAGCCGGACGACGCCACAGACCTGCTTTCCGAGCTTCCCGTCGAGAAGGCCGAGCAACTGCTGGCGGTGATGGAGCCA
>JBBSVB010000076.1:0-9518 GCA_038233875.1 Actinomycetales bacterium
ACGGCCGCTCGAGTGGTCTTTGTGCCGACGACACGCCCGCCAAAAGCGGCCCTCGGGTTCAGATGAACCCGAGGGCCGCTTTTGATGCGTGTGTCGGCCGGACAAAAAGCCAATGCTCCTTTCGGGCTAGCCCTCGCCTTGCACGTGGCGATGTGCGACGGTGCCGGTGTAGCCCTCGCGACGAGGCGGGGACACGCATACCGCGCAAGGAGTATCCCGATGAGTGCTGACGACGGGCGCAAGGCCGGCCACCACGCGGCGGTCGATGACGACGGGGGTGCCCCGCCACGCTGGAAGATCATCGGTCCGGGGCTGGTGGTGGCAGCCACTGGTGTCGGTGCCGGGGATTTGGTGGCGACCTTGGCGGCCGGGTCGCGCTACGGCTACAGCTTGCTGTGGGCCGTGGTCGTCGGCGTGATCCTCAAAATCGTCCTAGTCGAGGGTGCCGGGCGCTACACCCTGGCGACCGGATACACGATCTTCGAAGGCTGGCGGAAACTGGGCCGCTGGACCACGTGGTACTTCGGGCCTTACATCGTCATATGGGGCTTCGTCTACGGCGCAACCGCCATGTCGTCGACCGCGCTGCCGCTGGCTGCTCTCTTTCCGCAGGTGTCATTGACGCTGTGGGCGGTGATTATGGGCGTTGCCGGATTCCTGATGGTGTGGTTCAACGCCTACGCGACCTTCGAGAAGATCACGGCCGCCTTGATCGCCACCATGTTTGTCACGGTCGTGGGATTGGCGATCATCGCGACCCCCAACATCCCGGCGGTGCTCCGCGGGCTGGTGCCAATGATCCCTGAGGGCGGCCTCGTCTACACCTTGGCGTTGGCTGGCGGCGTCGGCGGGACGATCACCCTGGCGGCGTACGGCTATTGGCTACGCGAAAAGGGGTGGGTCACTCCGAAGTGGATGAAGGTCATGCGGATCGATAACACCATGGCTTACGTCTTGACCGGGGTCTTCGTGCTGTCGATGCTCATCGTCGGGGCGGAGGTGGTGCAAGCCGCTGGCGTCACCGTGGGCGCAGGCGACGAAGGACTCGTGGACCTCTCTGACGTGTTGAACGATCGATATGGCGACGTCATCGGCACCGCGTTCCTGGTGGGGTTCTGGGCGGCGTCGTTCAGTTCCATCATCGGCGTGTGGAACGGCGTCTCGCTGATGTTCGCCGACTTCTGGGGCAATATGCGCGGCGTCGAATCAGGCCACCCCTCGACGCGTGTGGGCGGGAAGTACTTCAAGTTCTATCTGCTGTGGCTGACGTTCCCGCCGATGCTCCTGCTGCTGCTGGGTAGGCCGATCGGCCTGATCCTGACCTACGGGGTGCTCGGGGCGTTGTTTATGCCGTTCCTGGCGATCACCCTGCTAGGGCTGCTCAACGGAAAGCGGGTGCCGAAAGAGTTCGCCAACCGTCTGCATACCAACATTGCCCTGGGCATCACAGCGGTGCTGTTTACCGCGCTGGGGGCTAACCAGTTGTGGAGCACGCTGAGCGACGTCATCGGATAGCCCGCCGCGCACCTATGCCGACGACACGCCCGTCCTGAGCGGCCACAGCGCGCACGTGAACCCGGGGGCCGATTTTGACGGGCGTGTCGCCCGGATAACGGCCGCCGGAGGTGATCGGGCGCGCCGGTCAGCCGAACTGGTATGGGGAGAGGTCAGCCGACGACGCCGAAGGCCCGAAGGATCGAAAAGCCGCCCAGCCCGATGGCGACGAGCACCACGATGCCGCCAACGATGTTGGCGCCCACGGTGTTGACGTGCTTGCCGAGCAAGTCTTTGCGATTCATGACCACCAGCAGGAACACGGCCACGATCGGCAGGATCAGACCGTTGGCGGCCTGCGCAAACACGATCAACTCGGTGGGGCTGGAGCCCAAGATCGCGAAGGTCACGCCGACCAGGATGATCAGGGCCCAGATTGCTTTGAACTTCGGATCGGCCAGATCACGCTTCCACCCGAATGCCCCGGCGGTGGCGTATGCCGCAGCGAGCGGAGCCGTCACCGAGCTGGTGACACCGGCGGCCAGGAGTCCGAAGGCGAAGAAGTACTTGGCGCTTTCACCCAACAGCGGCTCCAGCGCGGCAGCCATGTCGGCCGCGCTCTCGACTCCTCGACCGGTGGAGAACAACGCCGCAGCAGCGGTGGTCAGCACGGCGATCGTGACCAACCCACCGAGGCCGACCGAGATGCGAGTGTCGAGCCTGGCCTCGGCTACCGCGCGGTCCGTCGGCACGTCCTCGCCCCATTTGTCCTGGACGCTGGCGGCGTGCAAAAAGAGGTTGTAAGGCACGACGGTGGTCCCGATCAGGGCGATCACGGTCAGTACCGAGCCAGAAGGAATGGTCGGCGCGAGCCCTGCGAAGAGGTCACCGAGGCTGGGCGTCACCATGATGGCGGTCACCAAGAAGACGATGCCCATCAGCACCACGAGCCACACCAGCACGCGCTCGACCGTGCGGTAGGAGCCGGTCGCGAGCAGGCCCGCGGCGATCACGGCGACGAGCGAAGCCCACAGCGCCTGCGACCCGCCGAAGACGGCATTGAGAGCCAGCGCGGCGCCGGTGAGGTTGCCGCCTTCGAAGGCTGCCGTGCCCACGGTGATCGCGCCGATGACCAGGATGATGGCGATCACTTTGACCGCGATGTTGTCGAAGGTGGTCCGCAACGCCTCACCGAGGCCTTCTCGGCTGACGACACCGAGCCGAGCGGACATCTCCTGCAGCACCATCGCGGCTAGGACGCTGAAGACGATGGCCCATAACAATGTGAAGCCATAATCGGCACCCGCCTTACTTGCGGTCGTGACCGTGCCTGGACCGATAAAGGCGGCGGCAACGATAAGGCCGGGACCAAGATTGCGTAGTGTGCCGACGAAACCCTTCTTGCCGCTATCAGATGATGAGTGAGTCGTCTTCTCTGACATGGTCGTCGGGCTCTCTGTTGGCCGGGCGTGACGTGGCGGATGCGGCGCGTGCTGCGTAAGGTCTATCAGTGATTTGCTCTTTTGTCGTCCATTGTTGAATCTGCATACACCGGGAAACGTCCGCGAAATATAGGCCCCGGTGTGTAGGCCCGTAGGTAGAGGTGGGATGGTCAGATCATGACGATTCAGCCATCTCCCGGCACGGATGACAGCAGCCTTGACGACGCTGCGCGACACTCTGAGGACCAGAACAGCGCAGGGGCCAACCACGAAGACGCGTCGCCCGACGAGGACGGTGGCGAGCCCAGCGGGGGCGGGCAGATCTCCGAGGCGGGGGGCGCCAGCCTGAATGCAGAGACCAGCGCCGGGGGAGCAGACGCCGTGCCCGACACGCACGGCTGAGTCTGATCGGTTGACCGGACCCGTGCGGCCCCGGGGTCGACTAATCGCGCATCGACAGAGCAATTAAAGTCTTCATCGCTTGCATGCACACAGGGCATGGCGCACATGCATGATGGGCGCTTGACGTGCATACCCCCGATAGGCAGGCTGTCCCTAATATCGGCCTGCTACTAGGGAGCATCGTTGCCATCTCACCCGCTTGACCCGCTGTCTGAAGACGAATTTCGTGCGACGGTATCGATCCTGAGCCGAGATCAAGACATTTCGAGCGCTTGGCGTTTCGCGTCCATCGAGATGCAGGAACCGGCGAAGTCTGTCGTGAAGGCCTGGCGAGAGGGTGATGACATCCCGCGCCGCAGCCTGAGCGTGTTGTGGAACAAGGAAACCAACGACACCTTCGAGGCCGTGGTCGACCTCGCCGGGGACAGCGTGGAGTCGTGGACCCACCAGCCCGGCGTTACCCCCAACTTCACGGTGGACGAGTATCACGAGTGCGACGAGGCCATGCGCCAGCACCCGGACGTGCTCGAAAAGCTCAAGGGGCGCGGCGTCACCGACATGTCCCTCGTGCTCTTTGACGTCTGGTCTTACGGGCACGCCGTCATGCCCGAGCAATACCGTGACCGCCGCCTCGGATGGTGTGACGTCTGGCTGCGTGAAACGCCCAACGGCAACCCCTACGCTCATCCGGTTTCGGGTCTGAAGGTCATCGTCGATATGAACACCCTCGAGGTGCTCGAGATCGAGGATCACCACGACTACGGGTTTGCCGACGTGGACGGCGAATACGTCCCCGAATTGCGCAACGACCCCGCGCCCGGCGAGCTCAAGCCGCTAGAAATCACTCAGCCCGAGGGAGCCTCTTTTACCCTCGAGGGTAACGAACTAAAGTGGGACAACTGGACGATGCGTCTGGGGTTCAACTACCGCGAGGGTATGACGATCCATCAGGTCACCTTCGACGACTTGGGAACGACGCGGGACATTGCCTACCGAATGTCGTTCGCCGAGATGATCGTTCCCTATCGCGATCCGAGTTTCGATCACTACCGTCGCACCGCTTTCGACATCGGCGAATGGGGCTTGGGCTTCATGACCACGTCGTTAGAGCTCGGCTGCGACTGCCTCGGAGAAATCACCTATGTCGACGCCGTGATCCACGACACCCACGGCGAGCCCGAGACCATCAAACAGGCCGTGTGTCTGCACGAAGAAGACGCTGCCGTGCTCTGGAAGCACGTGGACGAGCGCTCAGGCGCCGAGGTGCGCCGGATGCGCCGGATGGTGGTGTCCTGTCACGCGACGGTGGCCAACTACGAGTACCTCATCTACTGGCGCTTCTACACCGACGGCAACATCGAGTGCGAGGTGCGAGCCACCGGCATCATGGTCACCACCCCGCTCCCCCCGGGGGACACGAGCACCCCGAACGGCACGTTGGTCGACACGGACACCTACGCACCGTTGCACCAGCACTTCCTGGTCGCCCGGCTCGACATGGACGTCGACGGCGAAGACAACACCGTGGTCGAGGTCGATTCCTACGCTCCACCGATCTCGGCGGATAACCCGCACGGGCTCGCGGTGCTGACTAAGCAGACGCCGATCGAGTCCGAAAAGGACAGTGCCCGCGACTTCAACTGGAACACTCAGCGTGCCTGGAAGATCACCAACCCGGCCAAGACCAACAAGATGGGCACCAACACGGCATACAAACTGGTCCCGAGCGCCTCGATCCCGTCCATGCTGGACGAGAGCTCGCCGATCTATCAACGCTCGCCGGTCATCGGTCACCAGTTGTGGGTCACCGAGCGTGACGACGCCGAGCGCTTCCCGGCTGGCACCTATCCGACCCAGTCGCCTGGCGGTGACGGGGTGGCCGAGTGGATCAAGGACGACGCCAACCTGCTCGATACCGATGTCGTGCTCTGGTACGTCTTCGGCATCCACCACGTCACCCGGGTCGAGGACTGGCCCATCATGCCCTCGGACACGGTCAGCTGGTGGCTCAAGCCGTTCGGCTTCTTCGACCAAAACCCTTCGTTGAATGCCGCCCGCTCCACCAGCGGCCACTGCGGCGACGACCACTGCGACACCACCTAGCCACACCCCGCGCCCAGTCCCCTGCATACCGGAAAGGCTCAAAGATGAGCTCGGAAAAGAAGGTTTTCACCAACATCATCAACGGTGAGGAGCACCCCGCGAAGTCCGGCGACGTGCTCGACATCGTCAACCCCTCCACGGGGGAGGTCTACGCGACCTCCCCCAACTCTGGTGCGGAGGATGTCGACCGGGCCTTCCAGGCGGCTGCCAAGGCGTTCGAGTCCTACCGGTGGACCACGCCCGGTGAGCGCCAGGCGATGCTGCTCAAACTGGCGGACGTGATCGAGGACCGTCAGGACGAGCTCATTGAGGTGGAAAGCGAGAATACCGGCAAGCCGGTGTCGCTGACGAAGTCCGAAGAGATCCCGATGATGCTCGACCAGATCCGATTCTTTGCCGGTGCGGCACGGGTGCTGGAGGGGAAGTCGTCGGGCGAATACATGCGCGGCTTCACCTCATCGGTGCGCCGCGAACCGCGCGGCATCATCGGCCAGGTTGCTCCGTGGAACTACCCGATGATGATGGCGGTGTGGAAGTTCGCCCCGGCGCTGGCCGCGGGCAACACCGTGGTGCTCAAGCCCTCGGACACCACGCCTGCCTCCTCGGTGTGGATGGTCAAGGAGATGCAGGACATCTTCGGACCAGGGGTGTGCAACCTGGTCGCCGGCGACCGCGACACGGGGGCGGCGTTAACCGCTCACCCCATTCCCGCGATGGTCTCGATCACGGGTTCGATAGGAGCCGGTATGGCGGTTGCCCGCTCAGCCGCAGATGACCTCAAGGTTGCGCACCTGGAGCTGGGTGGCAAGGCACCGGTCATCGTCTTCGACGACGCGGACATGGAGGCGGCTATCGAAGGCATCAACACCGCTGGGTTCTTCAACGGTGGCCAAGATTGCACGGCGGCGACGCGAGTCATGGTCCAGGAAGGTGCCTACGACGACTTCGTCGCAGCCCTTGCTAAGAGCGCCTCAGAAACTCGAACCGGGTACGACGCGAGCGACGAAGACATTCTCTTCGGGCCGGTCAACAACGCCGGACAGTTGAAGCACGTTTCCGGTCTCGTGGAGCGGGCCCCGTCCCACGCGCGCGTCGTCGCGGGCGGCAAGCGCGTCGGTGAGAAGGGCTACTTCTACGAGCCGACCGTGGTGGCCGACCTCGTTCAGGGCGACGAGTTGGTGACGACCGAGATCTTCGGACCGGTCATCACCATCGAGAAGTTCACGCACGAAAACGACGCCGTCGCCAAAGCGAACGACAGCATCTACGCCTTGGCCTCGTCGGTCTGGACGTCACATGCGGGCACGGCCGCGCGCTTGGCGGCCCGGTTGGACTACGGCTGCGTCTGGATCAACACGCACATCCCCCTGCTTGCCGAGATGCCGCACGGCGGTTTCAAGCACTCCGGATACGGCAAGGACCTCTCGTCATACGGGCTCGAGGACTACACCCGCATCAAGCACGTGATGCAGTTCCACGGATTCGAAGGCTGAGGACCCCTCATGGCTGTAGATAACAACGAAGCACCGAGCGATAAGGGGCTGAAGTCCGACTCCGTCGGTGTCCTGGGAAGCACCGTCTTGAGTGTGTCGTCGGTGGCCCCGGCCTACGCGCTCACCGCCACCATCGGCATCCTGGCCGCCGCTGCCGGAGCCAAGATGCCCGTGGTCATCATCGCCGGAGCACTGCCGATGATCTTCGCGGCCTATGCCTACCGGGAGTTCAACAAGGTATCCCCTGACTGCGGCACCTCGTTCACCTGGACGACGAAGGCGTTCGGCCCCTACGTCGGCTGGATCGGCGGCTGGGCGGCCATCGTGGCCACGATCATCGTGCTCTCCAACTTGGCCGGGATTGGAGTCCAGTTCTTCTATCAATTCATCGGCGAGGTCTTTAATAACCAAGGCATCTCGGACCTCTGGGAGTCCAAGCCAATCAATGTGCTGACGTGCTTCGCGTTCCTCGCGATCGCTAGCTACGTCGCCTACCGGGGCATCGACGCCACCGAACGGGTCCAGTTCTTCCTGGTCGGCTTCCAGCTCGTCATCCTGTTGATCTTCTCGGTCGTGGCCATCGCCACGCGCAGTGAGTCCGGAGTCGGTGAAGCGTTCAGCTGGGACTGGTTCTCGCCCGCGGGTCTGACGCTCTCGGCCTTCATTGCTGGTCTGTCCGGTTCGATCTTCGCCTTCTGGGGCTGGGATGTCAGCCTGACCGTCAATGAGGAGTCCAAAGACAAGACCACCGTCCCCGGCAAGGCCGCCCTACTCACGATCGTGTCGATCCTGCTGACCTACCTGATCGTCGGTGTGGCCCTTCAGATGTATGCCGGGCTGGGCGAAGAGGGACTCGGCCTCGCCAATCCCGACGTCGCCGACAACGTGTTCGGTCAGCTCGCGGAGCCGGTGCTGGGCAACTTCGACATCTTCTTGTTCTTGGCGGTGCTCGCTTCGTCGGCCGCGTCGCTGATCACCACGTTCTTCCCGACCTCGCGCACCATGCTGGGCATGGCGGCATACGGTGCCTTCCCGAAGAAGTTTTCCGAAATGCATCCGGTCCATAAGACCCCCGGTTTCGCGATCATGTTCGCCGGCGTCGCGGCGGGCGTTTTCTACGGCGCTCTGACCTTGATCAGCGAAAGCGTTCTGACCGACACGATCTACTCACTCGGCATCATGATCTGCTTCTACTACGGCCTGACTGCGTTCGCGTGCATCTACTTCTTCCGCAATCAACTGTTCACCAGCGCATCCAACATGATCTTCAAATTCCTCTTCCCGCTACTGGGTGGACTCGGCTTGTTCTTCGTTTTGGTGATCACCCTGAAGGACAGCTACTCACCGGACTACGGCTCGGGTGCCAACATCTTCGGTGTCGGTCTGGTGCTGATTCTCGGGCTCGGCCTGATCCTGGTCGGTTTGATTTTCATGATGATCCAGCGCAGCCGCGAGCCTGCGTACTTCCGCGGTGAGACGCTGCCCATGGTCGCCGCGGAGGACGACACCACGGAAGCGTTCGATGTGGACATGCCCGGATGAGTCGCTACGGCCCGATGTTCGGCCCCGACATCTCCTTCCTCGGGGTCGACAAGTGCGACTGGGACGACCCCAGCACGTATCCCGATGCGGACGTGGTCATCCTTGGCGCCCCCTTCGACGGCGGTGCCTCGTATCGCAGCGGTGCCCGGTTCGGCCCCAACGCGATCCGGTCCACGGACTACCTACCGCACGACGGGTCGCGGCCCTCACTGGCGTTGCGCACCGACGGCCTTAAAGACCTCGTGGTCTACGACGCGGGCGACGTCGAAATGTTCAATGCGGACATCATCACAGCGTTGGGCAACCTCGAGGCCGCCGTGGAGAAGGTCACCGCGCAAGGCGCCATCCCGGTGACGTTGGGCGGCGATCACTCGGTGGCCTATCCGGATGCCAAGGGCTGCGCCAACGTGCTGGGCTTGGGCAACGTGTCGATGATCCACTTCGACGCGCACGCCGACACCGGTGATATCGAGTTTGGTTCGCTCTGGGGTCACGGGCAGCCGATGCGCCGCCTGATCGAGTCGGGTGCGGTGCGTGGTGACCGCTTTCTGCAGATAGGGCTGCGCGGCTACTGGCCCGAGCCGGAGACGCTGAGCTGGATGGCGCAGCAAAAGATGCGGTCCTACGAGATGACCGAGATCGGTCACCGTGGGCTGCAGACGTGCCTGAGCGAGGCCTTCACCATCGCCACGGACGAGTGTGAGGGCGTCTATCTCTCCGTCGATATCGATGTGGTCGATCCCGGCAGCGCCCCCGGCACCGGCACCCCCGAGCCCGGCGGTCTCTCCTCGCGGGAGTTGCTCGACGCGGTGCGCCGGATCTGCCTGGAGTTGCCGGTCGTCGGTATCGACGTGGTCGAAGTCGCCCCGCCGTACGACCACGCGGACATCACCGCCGCGTTGGCCAACCGGGTGGTCTTAGAATGCTTGTCGGCCATTGCGCGCAAACGTCAAGATGAACGCAACGGAACAACGTGGGATCCTTCATTGCCGCTGCTCAGCGACCGGGAAGTGCCGATCCCCGAAGGAACGATCAGAGGACA
>JBBSVB010000077.1:0-9360 GCA_038233875.1 Actinomycetales bacterium
GTGCTGGCGGTGCTTGGGCGTCAGGTCGCAGACATCGAAGACCGGCCCCACTTTGTCGAGATTGGCGGATGGCTCGAACCTCTGCGCGTCGAAGCAGGCGCGCAGAAATTCGTGGCGATGCCTACTGGGGCTAGTTACGAAGTGGCCATCGTGACCGCAGAGGGGCGGGTCTACACCCGGGAGGGATCAGGGTGGTTCCCGTATCGCAACGGCGACGATGTGATCGTGCCCACCGGCTGACTGCGCCATCCACAGGCGGTCATGCCACAGGGTCAGCGCGTGTCAGGCTCGACGTGTGCTGCGTGACGTCGTCGAGTTGGTGCTGCCGAGCACGTGTGCCGGGTGCGGTGCCTACGGTGAGCAGTGCTGCCGGACCTGCCTGACCGCGCTCGGGGCGCTGCGTCCCAGGCCAGCGTCTCCATCGCCGGTTCCCGAGAGTATGCCGTTGACCTGGGCTGCGGCGGCATACGAAGGAGTCGTTCGGCGGGTCATCGTTGCCTTCAAAGATCACGATCGCCCTGACCTGGGTTGGATCCTCGGGCCGCTGGTGGCCGGGGCGCTACGCGAGGCTATCGACGCCTCGCCGCAGTGGTGCGCTGCCGCCGAAGAGTGGGGCCGGGTAGCGGTCATAGCCGTTCCGTCGCGGGCTAAAGGGACGCGGCTGCGGGGTCGATTCCCGGTGGGTGAGCTGGTGGACCACGTGGTCGATGCGCAACGCGGGCCGCATCCGCTTTTGTGGCGGGTCGACGCTTTGAGTTTCGGCCGTGCGGTGCGCGATCAGGCAGGGTTGGACCAGCGTCAGCGTGGGGAGAATATCTGCGGCGCGATGCGGCTGAGCGGCCGGGCAGAAAGCGGCCTGCGGGACGTGCCCATCGTCCTCGTCGACGACATCACCACCACGGGCAGCACCTTGGCCGAGGCGGCGCGAACGGTGCAGGGGGTGGCCGGTGGCCCGATGCTTGCCATCACCGTCGCGGCCACGGCGCGGCATGGGACAGCCCTGGTCAGATTGTGACGATTTCACAGTTCCCCAGACACTACCTCCCGACTAGGGTGAGGTCATGAGGGCGCAGCGAGGCGACACCGGTCGGGTGGGCCGGTCCAGCGCGCAGTTGGGGGGTGGGCGACACACATCTCCGGGCAGGTGACTGCCCACTGACCCAGTACCTTCTCCATAAGGAGCTTTCATGGACATCACTGTGACCGGTCGCAAGAAGTCAGTCTCGGACCGCTTCCGACGACACCTCGACGAAAAACTCGAGAAGATCCCCCACGTTGCCCCGCGCGTCGCGCGCATCGACGTCGTCTTGACCAGTGAGGCCAACCCGCGGCTCGCCAAAGAGAGCGAACGCGTTGAGATCACCTGCTACGTCAGTCGGTCGGTCGTGCGTGCTGAGGCCGCCGCCGACGACGAGTACGCAGCCCTTGACCTGGCCATGACCAAACTCTTGGAACGACTGCGACGAACTAACGACAAACGGCGCATCAGCCACACCGGCAAGCACCGACTTCCGTCCGTGTCCGAGGCGACGTTCGGACTGCCGACTGAGCCGCTGGTCGCCCCGGTGCCCGAAGCCGTTGAGCAAGACCCGGCCGAGGCCATCGATGACGCACTGGGCACCCAGGGGAACAGCCCCATCGAGTTGCGTCAGAAGGTCCACGCATCCACCCCGATGAGTGTCGGGGAAGCCCTCAACGAGATGGAGCTTGTCGGCCACGACTTCTTCCTCTTTCACGATGCGGCGTCCGGCTTACCGTCCGTGGTCTATCGCCGACGTGGCTGGTCCTACGGGGTCCTGCATCTGAGCGAAGACGGATCGGTCGCAGAGCAGGAGCCGGCTGCAGCAGCTGGCTGAAGGACATCGAAGGCGGAGCACCATCGTTCGGGTGGGACTGGAGCAGGCGAAGAGCCCGTCTTAGTTCCACCCGAAGCGCTGCCCCGCCTGAACAGTCGCAAAGGATCTGGTGCACTCGTCCGATTTCGGCTTCTGCCCTGTGAATGCTCCGCGCAAGAGGAGGAATAGCGGCACCATAAGCAAGCGAGCCCAAGAAGTGAGGCAGGAATGAGCAGGGTCCGGTCCATGAGCCGATCGCAGGCTCGGCGTATCGCCCTCGCCGCCCAAGGTTTCCACGATCCCCCCGCGGTCAACGTCACGCCCCGGCACGTGAAACGCGTCATGGATCGCGTCCAGATCGTGCAGATCGACAGCGTCAACGTCGTCTCGCGGAGTCACTATCTGCCCTTCTATTCACGGTTGGGCTTCTACGACCGAATCCTGGTGGACGGTTTGCGTGACCGCCAGCCTGCTCGTCTCGGCTCCACATCCTTGGTGGAGTACTGGGCCCACGAGGCCAGTCTGATTCCGGTCACCTCGTGGCCATACCTGAGTTTCAGGATGCGATCCCCGCGCTGGCTCCAGGAGGGTGAGGCACTCGTGGTCCAACACCCAGGGCTTCTGGAGGCGGTGCGCGAGGTGATCGACGCCCACGGGGGTATGACGTCCCGCCAGGTTGAAGTGGCCTTGCCCTCGGCGGGTGCCAAACGCACGGGGCACTGGGGGTGGAACTGGTCGGCGGTCAAGCAGTGTCTCGAGCACCTCTTTGCTGTGGGCTCTATAACCAGCAGTGGCCGGACATCGCAGTTCGAGCGGCTGTATGCCCCGCTGGGGTCGGTGCTGCCAGCAGACGTCATCGCTCGTGGCCCGGGCTCGGGATCGGCATACACCGAGCAGGACTGCGCTGAGCACCTGATGCTGCTTTCGGCGAAGGCCCACGGGGTGGGAACCGAGGCGTGCCTTCGCGACTACTTCAGGTTGCGTCCCGGGGTGGCCCGCGCAGCCTTGGCGTCGTTAGTGGACTCGGGTGCCTTGGAGCCGGTGACTATTTCCGGGTGGGATCGTCCGGCCTTCTTGCATCCGTCGGCCCGAGTGCCGCGCATGAGTCGCGGGACGGCGTTGCTGAGCCCATTCGATTCGCTCATTTGGCAGCGTGAGCGAACCGAGCAGCTCTTTGGTTTTCGATATCGGCTCGAAATCTATACACCGAAGCACAAACGTATCTACGGCTACTACGTTTTGCCCTTCCTGCTTGACGGCGAGTTGGTGGCGAGAGTGGACGTGAAAGCAGATCGCGCGACCGGCACATTGATGGTGCACGCCATCGCTTACGAGCCTGCAGCGCCTCGCGGTGCCGATCAGTTCCTTGTACGCTGCCTAGAGGACGTGGCGTGCTGGCTGGGGCTCGAAGGCCTTTCTCTGCCATAGGTCGTTTCTTTGCAATCTCGATGACATGTTGTGTTAGCAGAAATGCGAGACGTCAATGCCTCGATATATGCCGAAGATGATGACTACAACCCTGGGGCCATAGCAATAGGATCTACCGGGATTGTGGCAACGCTTCCGGCTTGTGCCGCCGAAGTTGCTACGGATCTCATCATCAGCGAGTACGTCGAAGGGTCTTCCTCCAACAAGGCCATCGAGTTCTTCAACGGCACTGATCGCCCTATCGATCTGAGCAGTTGCACCGTTGAGGTGTACTTCAACGGCACCTCGAGCGCGGACACCAAAGTCACGCTTACCGGATCGTTGGCTCCAGGCGAGACCGGCGATCTTACGTATGCCGACACGGTGCTGGCGGCGGGCTTCGACGGCAACGACTTCACCCCCGGTGGTGCCTCGCGCATTCCGGACGGCGCGGACACCGACACTCCTACGGACTGGCTTCGCAACGACTTCGATCTCGCCGGAATCGAGGGTGTCACCGGCACCCCGGTCCTCGGCGAAGCCCTGAACACCCCTGGCACGACTAATAGCGCTGTCGGGCCCATCGACCAGGGAGGTGTGTGTGGTGATCCGGTCACCGCTATCGGTGCCGTGCAAGGCGTTGGTGCGATGACTCCGCTGGCTGGCGAAGCGGTGAGCGTCGAAGGCGCTGTCGTGGGCGACTTCTTGATCCGCGGCTTCGACGGCTATTACGTCCAAGACGAGGGTGATGGCGACTGGGCCACCCAGATGGCATCTTCATTTATGCCCTCGGAGCCCAGGGTGGTGTACGTGGCCAGCGGTGAGGACGCCCCCGTGGTGTTAACCAGGGCCAGGGCGTTACCGCCAAAGACGGTCCAGGCGCTCACAGAGCTCGACGTGAGGAAGGTCGTCATGGTCGGCGGCAAGCGAACAATTCCTGACTCCGTGTTGACCGCCATCGGCGAAGCCAGCGGTGCCCCGGTGACCCACGTCGCGGGAGCCAACCGATACGACCTCGCAGCGAAAATTTCCGATGGGTGGACAGCTGGCGAGGTCGACACGGTGTACCTCGCATCCGGCACAACGTTCGCGGACGCGCTCGCCGTCGGTCACTTAGCGGGTATTGAAAGCAGCCCTGTGCTGCTCACTGCCGAGGGGTCGCTCTCGTCGGAGACGGCGGCCGCCCTCGATCGATTGGACCCAGCACGGATCGTTATTCTCGGAGGTCCCGACCGGATCAGCGACACTGTGTTTGCGCAGGCATCCGCGTATGCCGACACCAGCCGACTCTTCGGCGTGGACCGGTACGACACGGCGGCGAAGATTGTCTTGCAGATTCCTGGCAGCGACGAGGTCCTCTTGGCCTCTGGTCAAGTCTTTCCCGATGCGCTCGCCGGTGGGGTGTACGCCGGAGTGAATGCACCACTGCTGTTGACAAAGGCCGACTCTCTGAATGACTTTGCTGCGTCTGCTCTGCAGGGCCGCGAGCCGTCGGTGGTCACTCTGATCGGTGGCGAGATGATGTTGTTCGATCAGGTCCGACTCGATGTCATCGCCTTGTTCGACAACTGATGCAGGGTCTGTGCAGTAAATGGGATTAGCCTAGGGCCCGTGCCAAAACTGTTTGAGAAGATGCTGCGCGCCGGTGAAGGCCGCACCCTGCGACGACTTGAATCGATCGCCAAGCAAGTCAGTGCCCTGGAGGCTGACTTCACGGGCTTGACCGATGAGGAACTGCGCGAGGAGACGACGAAGTTCCGCGAGCGCTTGGCCGCGGGGGAGAGCGTCGACGCATTGCTGCCCGAGGCGTTCGCTGCCGTGCGAGAGGCCGCGAGTCGCACGATCAATAAGCGTCACTTCGATGTGCAAGTCATGGGCGGCGCAGCCCTGCACCAGGGCAATGTGGCCGAGATGCGCACAGGTGAGGGCAAAACGTTGGTCGCGACGATGCCTGCATACCTCAACGCCTTGAGCGGCAAGGGCGTGCACGTGGTCACGGTCAACGACTACTTGGCCGAGTACCAGTCCGAAATGATGGGCCGAGTGCACCGCGCACTCGGTCTGGAGACGGGCTGCATCCTGAGCTCGATGACGCCGGAGCAGCGCCGCGCGGAATACGCCAAAGACATCACCTACGGCACGAACAACGAGTTCGGCTTCGACTATCTGCGCGACAATATGGGCGGTACCGTCGAGGACATGGTCCAGCGCGGCCACCACTTCGCGGTCGTCGACGAGGTCGACTCGATCTTGATCGATGAGGCCCGCACCCCGCTGATCATTAGTGGCCCCGCTGACAAACCCACCAAGTGGTACACGGAGTTCGCTACGTTGGTGAAGCGCCTAGAGCGCGGAGAAGACGGCGAAGGGGATTATGAGGTCGACGAGAAGAAGCGCACCGTGGGGGTGCTGGAGTCGGGCATCGACAAGGTCGAGGACTGGCTGGGGATCGACAACCTCTACGAAAGCGCCAACACTCCGCTGATCGGCTACTTGAACAATGCCATCAAGGCTAAAGAGTTGTATGAGTCCGACAAGGACTACGTGAACGTGGACGGTCAGATCATGATCGTCGATGAGCACACCGGCCGTATGTTGGCAGGTCGGCGATACAACGAGGGCATGCACCAGGCAATCGAGGCCAAAGAGGGCGTCGAGATTAAGAACGAAAACCAGACGCTGGCTACCGTCACGCTTCAGAACTACTTCCGGATGTACGACCGGCTATCGGGTATGACGGGCACGGCGCAGACCGAAGCGGCCGAGTTGCACCAGATCTACAAGGTGGGCGTCATCAGCATCCCCACCAACCGCGACATGATCCGTGCGGATCAGGCCGACTTGATCTATCGCACCGAAGAGGCGAAGTTCACTGCAGTGGTGAGCGACATCGCCGAGCGCCATAAGCGGGGGCAGCCGATCCTGGTCGGCACCACGAGCGTGGCTAAGTCGGAGCATCTGTCGGAGCAGTTGCGCCGCCAGGGCATCGCACACGAAGTCCTGAACGCCAAACACCACGCCCGCGAAGCCACCATCGTCGCCGAAGCCGGGCGACGCGGCTCGGTCACGGTCGCCACCAACATGGCCGGGCGTGGGACCGACATCATGCTCGGCGGCAACCCGGAATTCATGGCGGTCGCATACTTGAAGGCCAAGGGGCTCGATCCACAGGAGACCCCAGAGGATTACGAGGAAGCCTGGGATATGGCGTTGAGCCAAGCCGAAGAGGCCGTGTCGCAGCACCATACAGAAGTCACCGAGCTTGGCGGCTTGTACGTGTTGGGCACCGAGCGCCACGAGTCGCGTCGCATCGATAATCAGCTGCGTGGGCGCGCGGGGCGTCAGGGAGACCCGGGGGAGTCGCGTTTCTACCTCTCGCTGCAGGATCAGCTGATGCGCTTGTTCAACGCCGGGATGGTTGACCGCGTGATGACCACCGCCAAGCTTGACGATGAAGTGCCGATCGAGTCCAAGATGGTCAGTCGATCGATCGCCGGGGCCCAAAGCCAAGTCGAGGCCCAGCACTTCGAGACCCGCAAAAACGTCCTGAAGTACGACGACGTCCTCAACCGCCAACGCGAAGTGATCTACGAAGAACGCCGCCAGGTCGTCGAGGGTGCCGATGTGCACGAGCAGATTCGCATGTTCATCAACGACGTGGTCGGCGACTACGTCAAGACCGGCACGTCGTCTGGGTTTGCCGACGACATGGATCTGGACGCGCTCTGGGCTGAGTTGGGCACGGTGTACCCCGTCGGCATCACGCCGGTGGAAATCGCGGCCCAGGTAGGCGGCGAATCGGCGATCACGCCAGCGGTGCTGCTAGAGCAGTTGACCTCCGATGCCCAGCATGCGTACGACGCTCGTGAGGAGCAGGTCGGCGCGGATGTGCTGCGGGAGGTCGAGCGCAAGGTCGTGCTGCAGGTTTTGGATCGCAAGTGGCGCGAGCACCTCTACGAAATGGACTACCTCAAAGAAGGAATCGGGTTGCGAGCCATGGCTCAGCGCGAGCCGCTCGTGGAGTATCAGCGCGAGGGATTCCAACTCTTCACCGCGATGATGGAGTCGATCAAGGAGGAATCGGTTCGACTTGCGTTCAACGCCGAGATTGCGCCCCGAGCGGCCAGCGATCAAACCGACGCCGACGGCATGCCGCTGCTCAGCGTCGCAGGTGCCGCCGCTACGGCCGCTGCGGGCGGGAACCTGCGATCACGTCAGCCGAAACTGCAGTATTCGGCACCCAGCGAAGACGGCTCGGTGGTCAGGCGCGAGGTGGCGGCCGATGGATCAATGGTCAATGAGCAGGGGGAGGGCCTCGAGAGCGGCGACGGTAATCGTGCGCAGCGTCGTCGCAAAGCGGGTCGCCATAAGCGCGCATAGCGCTTAGCCCATCTCCAAGACGGTGACCATCCAACGGCCATCGATACCGTTCAGCCGCAACGCCACCGCCCGATGACGCCCGTTATGCACCACCAGGGCAGCCACTTCGGCCACCCCATCAACGGGGGCGCAGACGTGCACGGACAACACCACGTTGGGCTTGCGCGCCCGGCCACCGCGACGCCGGGCGACGATGCCCTGGCGGGCGGCACGATCATGGATGGGATGGGTGACCCAGCGGTTGAGTTGGCGGGCCGGTCGCGAGCCGTCCATCACCTCCAACATGACGCGCAAGACCTGCCGTGACCACTGGGCGGCATCGGGCAGATTGCGGCTCGGTGTCGGCTGGGGCGCGAAATGGGGGTCCCCCTCGTGGCGCGCGAAGTCGACGGGCAGCGTGGACTGCGTGTATGTCGTGCCGCCCCCATGACCAGACTGCAAGAGCTCGGCGAACTGGCTGGCGGTCAGTGGCTCGGGTTCCACCGTCGGGATAGGCAGCACTCGCAGGCGAGCTGAGCGCTTGGGGGTACGGGTGGCGACTGGGTCGGCATACATCGGCTGTGCGCTCACGGTTGCACTCCTGGGGGAGGGGGTGGCTGGAGGATTTGACCGGGTAGTAGAAAGTCGGGGTTGGAGCCGATGACCTGGCGGTTTGCCTCGTACCATTGCGGCCAGTGAGCGGCGATCTCAGCGTTCGTGGCCCCAGGCTCAAGGGCGCTGGCTGCGATGTCCCATAACGTGTCGCCGCGTGTGACGACCACTCCGCTAGTGGGCTCGGACCGGACGAATGCCGTCGAAGGGTGGGCCTGTGGGCTCGGAATAACGCCCGGCAGGGTCCGAGTCGTCGGCGACCAGTCGGGCAGGCTGCGCGACGGTTGGCTTGAGGTGTCGTTGTCACCGGACAGCGACGAGTCGGCGGTCACGGTGACTGCAGAAGAGGGCGCGACGGTGGGAGAGGCCGAGAGTGAGGCTGCGTGCGCGGCCGGTGTGCTCAAACTCAAGGCAAGCAGCGCAGCGGCGGCGCGGGGGCCCCATCGGGGTGCAAATCCGATCCCTGAGAGGTGGCGTCCACCCGCACCGAATGAGGTCGGGGCGAGGGCGAGGACACCGAGGGCAGCAAGCCACGACACCGCCGCGCTGGTGAGGCCGGCACCTCCCCCGATCAGCAACACCAAACCTTGCTCAACTGCGATCGTGTCAGCGGCCTTAGTCGCGGCCAATCCCGTCCAGCTCCAGTGCAACAGGAGCCCGGACACACCGGCTGCGGCCACAGTCACGATCACACCCAGCGTCATGGCCCGACGGAGGCTCTCTCCCGAGTGGTTGGTGTTCCGGTTCATCCTCGTCCCTCTCTGCTCAGTGCTATCGGCTAAGCGTTCATTCACGTTCATTTGCGTTCATCTGGATCTATTAGAGGGCAGTGACGCGCAGAAGGCAAACTGTGTTTGCATAGGGCATGCGATGGACGCGCCTGTTTGACGACCTAGAAGCACAGTTGATTCGCCTTGAGCAGGCAGAGCTCGCCGCAGACATCTCTGACCGGGTTCGCTACGAACGCGGTCAGGTGAGCTTGCTGGAAACGTTGTCGGCCGACTGCGGCCGCACCATCGCCATCGAGGCACAAGAGATCGGCTCACTTACGGGCGTGTTGCGCGAAGTGGGTCAGGACTGGTGCATTCTCGAGAGCACCAAGGCTGGTTCGGTGCGGCAAAGGGCAGTCTTGTTGCCGGCCGCCGCA
>JBBSVB010000078.1:0-9274 GCA_038233875.1 Actinomycetales bacterium
ACCACTACGTCGACGCCGTCGAAGTCATGAAGCAGGTCGCCGTCGAGCGAGCGCTCGTCAAAGTAGAGTTGGTAGATCAAGCCTGAACATCCGCCGGGCTGCACGCCGATGCGAAGACGCAGGTCGTCCCGCCCTTCTTGGGCCAACAAACTCTTGACTTTGCCCGCAGCCAGGTCCGTCAGCAGCACCCCGTGATCGGCTTCCGTAGTTCCGTCGTTCGACGTGGTTTCGGTCTGGGTGTCCTGAACGCTCATGGCCTGGGTCCTATCTTTTCGGGGCTGTACTGGTTGCTGGTCAACGTTGCCGGATCGGCACCTTGTTCCCGTATGCAGACCCCATCGTATCCGCCCGCCCAAGGACCAGCGTCCAGTGCCGCGCTTACGGGCTTGTCGGTGGCGGCGACCAGGTGCGGGCGACACGGGCTCCGAGATCGCGCATGCTCTCCCCTGTTCGCGCCGCATACGACCCGCTGATGCCAAGCGACATCCCCTCGCGACGCCCCACGAGCACCTCCCAGGCCAAGAGCACGGTCGGCGAGGCTGAGGCGAGCGCGGCTTTGGCTGCATCGGCGACGACCCCTTCGGCGACGCAGTGCCAGTCATACCTCGCCGTCGCGATGACCACCAACGACCCCATCAACCTCGACGTGACGTTGAGCTCGTCCAACAGAAACGCTGACCCTGGCACGGTGCGCGCGCCAAGGATCTGCAGGGCATACCCGACACCACCACCTACGCCCGCTCCGGGTGCTCGCTCGCGGCGACGCGGGGTGCCAGTAAGCAGATCCGGTGACGACGGTCCCCCGAGGGCGACATCGACGCGCTCGGTGAAGCGCCCGATCAGGGACTCATACTTTTGCGATAACTCACCAGGCAACCCGCGTTCGCTGCTGAGCGCAGCGCTGGCCCCGTGGAATCCCGTCAGCGGCATCTGGGACGCCGTGGCCAGCACCAGCGAAACCTCAGCCCACTCCTGTTGGACGGTGCTCAGGTTCTCGAGTTGCTCCCCCGCTCCCAAGGCCACCAACAGTCCCCGGCCCCCATCGTGAGAGGCGAGGTCGCGACCGACCCCGACCACGACGCGCCGGGCACCGGTACTGCGCGCCGCAATCAGCAAGTCACCGAGTCCGGCGCTGCTCGCGCCCAACACCTCGGACATCGGAACCTCAGGTGGCGCGAGATGTATTCCAAGCACGTGGGCTGCTTCGATGTATGCGGTCTGGCCCACGAGACCGATCTGCGCAGGCACTGCCCCGGTGTCAGCGAGGCCGTCACGGAAGGGACCGTCGATCACCACGGGCTCGGTGTGCGTCACGACGTCCGCGAGAGCGTCCACAAAACCGGCGCTGCCGTCACTGAGCGCAATCGCCTCGACGCTGTCGTGGGCTGCGGTGTCGGACCAGCCCGCCGATATGTCGTGAGCCATAGCCCGGGCGCTGAGCTCTGCGCCCGGCCCGAAGCGGTCAGCGATGACGACGATGCGCACCTGTGTCCGCCTGCCTAATACTGCATGGACATGGCAGCACGCACCTGATCGAGCGTCGTTGCGGCGATGTCCCGCGCGCGCTCGTTGCCTCGGCGAAGCACCGACTGCAGGTATGCCGGGTCGCCAGCAAGCTCGGCCCTGCGGGCTCGGATCGGGGCGAAGTGATCATTGACGGCCTCGGTCACCACCTTCTTCAGCGCACCGGACCCTGCATCACCAATCTCCGTCGCCACATCCTGCGGCTCTCGTCCGCTGGACAGGGCGGCCAACAGCACCAGGTTGGAGACCTCCGGACGGTTCTGGGGATCGAACGTGATGTGTCGTTGCGAATCCGTCACCGCCTTCTTTAGCACTGCGGCGGTTGCGTCCGCATCCATTCCCAACTCAATGGTGTTGCCCTTCGATTTGCTCATCTTGGTGCCGTCGGTGCCCAGCAGATTGGCCGCCGACGACAGCAACGCCTCCGGCTCACGGAACACCGGGTGTGCGGGATCGGCCCGGCCGTATCGCTCATCGAAGCGGCGGGCAACCACCCGCGCCTGCTCGAGGTGCGGAAGTTGATCCTTACCTACCGGCACGAGGTTGGCCTTGCAGAAGAGAATGTCGGCAGCTTGGTGCACGGGGTAGGTCAGCAGCAACCCCGACATAGGGCGCCCGCCGGTGTCGTCGGACTCAGCCTTCACAGTGGGGTTGCGGCGCAACTCAGCCTCGGTAACGAGCGATAAGAACGGCAGCATCAACTGGTTGAGCTCGGGGATGCTCGAGTGGGTAAAAATCGTCGTCTCGTCGGGGTCCAACCCGATCGCCAGGTAATCGGCCAGCAGGGAGTAAACCCGATCGCGAAGTTGCCCGACGCCATCGCGATCTGCGATGACCTGATAGTCAGCGATCAGGATGAGCGTCTCGACACCTTGACGTTGCAAGGCCACCCTGTTGGCCAATGTCCCGAAGTAGTGCCCGAGGTGCAGATTGCCGGTCGGACGGTCCCCCGTCAGCACTCGAAAACGACCGGGGTCGACCTTGATGTGTCGCTCGATCTGCGCGGACCGGTCGACGGTTCGTTGCAGCGAGGCAGCCGATGATGCCTGCTCTAGTGCGTCGGCAGCCGATCCGGAGGTCGGGTCGGCGGTGGGCACATGAGGGGCAGCAACAGCAGCGGCAGTAGGGCGAGGGTTGGACATGGTGGCCAAGCGTAATGGCCTCAGATCACCGATGGGACGCGCTCAGCAGCAAGAGGGGGGCCCGGCGCGGTGCCGCCGCCGAAAGGACTGCCACCGAGCTGGTCGCGATCATGAGGCTTCAGCCAACCGCTGACCGAGGGTCCGCGCGGAACGACCCCCGTCGGATTGATGTCCGCCTGGCAGACGTAATAGTGGGCTTTGATGTGATCGAAATCGACGGTGTCGCCGAATCCAGGCGTCGCGAAGAGATCGCGCGCGTAGGCATGCAGAACCGGCATGTCCGCCAGAAGGTTTCGGTTGCATTTGAAATGCCCGTGGTAGACCGCGTCGAATCGCACCAGCGTCGGCCACAACCGAATATCCGCTTCGGTGATGTGGTCACCTACGAGGTATCGCCGCGTGCTCAATCGTTCGCTCAGCCAATCCAGTCGAGCAAACAATTTTTCGTATGCCGCGTCGTACGAAGCCTGCGTGCCCGCGAATCCGCATTCATAGACCGCATTGTTCACATCGGTATACACAAGCGCCGACACCTCTTCGATCTCTTCGCGCAGTTCGGGTGGGTACAGGTCCGGCGCCCCGGTGCGATGCAGAGCAGACCACTGGGTGCTGAAGTCGCGGGTGATTGCCACGTAATCGTTGGTGACAACTTGACCGGTAGAGACCTCAACCATTGCGGGCACGGTCACCGCCGGCTTATAACCCTGCGGTCGGGCCTCATAGGCGTCTCTGAGTTGGGGGATCCCCAATACCGGATCCACCTTCCCCGGGTCAAGGTCGAAGGTCCAACTCTCGTCTCCGTGCACCGGCCCGCAGATCCCCATCGGCAGCGCCTGCTCAAGGCCTAGCAGCCGACGGGCGATGACCGTGCGGTGCGCCCATGGGCACGCCCTAGAGACGACCAACCGGTATCGGCCGGGCTCCACGGCATACCCGTCGGGTGTTCCGTCGGCCGTAATGCGCTCGGGGATATACCGCGCATCGCGCTTGTAGGTGTCCTCGACGTAACTCGTGGGGCTCATCGGCACTCTTCCGGATTGGTCGTGATGGTGCCGAGCCGCTCCAAAAGAATCGCCTCGGCGAGGCATACCCGTTCGAACTCCCCCAGGTGCAAACTCTCATTGGCAGCGTGCGCGCGTGTGTCTGGGTCCTCCACGCCTGTGACCAGTATGGCCGCATCAGGATACTGCTCGGCGAAACTGGCCACGAAGGGGATGGACCCACCGACCCCAATGTCGACCGGAGCCACGCCCCAGGCGTCTTCGAACGCGCCGCGGGCCTGGGCATACATCGGCCCGTCAGCGTGAGCGCTGAAACCTGCTCCCTGATCGTCGAGCTCGACGTCGAGGACTGCGCCCCAGGCCACGTGGCGTTGCAGATGCTCGCGCAATGCCTCAAACGCATGCTGTGGGTCCTCGTCGGGGTGAATCCGCATGGACAGTTTGGCTCGGCCAACCGGAGTCAACAGGTTGGCCGCCCGATCAACACTGGGCGCATCGATCCCGATCACCGTCATCGACGGCTGGGTCCACATCCGCGACAGAAGGGATCCGGTCCCGATCGGCGACACCCCAGCGCCGAGGGAAGAGTCCGAACGCAGATCGTCCTGCGTGTAGGTGAGGTCCGCTGCAGCGGAACGCATCAAACCCTGCACCGCCACATCCCCTGCCTCGTCGTGCAGCGTCGCAATCAAGCGACATAGGGCGGTAAGCCCGTCAGGCACCGCCCCACCGTAGAGGCCCGAATGGACGCCGTGGTCGAGGGTCCGCACCGTGACCACCGCCCTGACGAGCCCACGCAACGTCGTCGTCAGCGCGGGTATGCCGACCTTCCAGTTGTGCGAGTCCGCGAGCACGATGGCGTCGGCCCGTAACTCCTCGCGATACGTGTCCAAGATCTGGGGGAGGCTGCCCGATGCGATCTCCTCTTCTCCTTCGACGAAGACCGTGACCCCCACCGGTGGGGCACCACGGTGGGCACGTAGAGACGCCACGTGGGCCATCACTCCGGCCTTGTCGTCAGCAATTCCTCTCCCGTAGATACGCTCGCCCCGCTGGGTGGGCTCAAAGGGCGGGCTGTCCCACTCATCGTCGTCCCCCGGAGGCTGCACATCGTGATGGGCATAGAGCAACACGGTGGGTGCGCCAGCAGGACCGTCGAGGTGACCGATGACTGCCGGACGGCCACCTTGGCGGACGATCTGAACACTCATGCCCTCGGCGGACAACAACTGCGCGACGGCTTCGGCGCTGTCGTCGACGTGCCGCTGGTCAAAGGACGGAAGCGAGACCGACGGGATGCGAGCCAGCCCTTCCAAGTCACGGCGCACCTGCGGCATAAGATCCGCGATGACCGTCCTCAGGTCGGCCAGTCGGGCACTACTGGGACCTAGAACGCCGCCATCACCATCGAAATCCATCGTGCAAGCCTATCGAGCCCCGGGTGAGCACGTAGACTCGCCCAGTGCCGTTTCGCAAAAAATCAGATGCCCCCGTGACCTCATTGAACAACGCCGTCGAGGATGCTCCTACGTCTGCTGCCAGCACGACTGCGGGCAAGGGGCGGCCCACGCCGAAGAGGCGTGAATCTCAGGCAGCGTTGCGTCGCCCTCTCGTAGCGGACACCAAAGGTGCCACCAAGGAGCAAAAGCAGAAGCTGAAGGCGAAGCGAGCCAAGGCACGCGAGGGTATGCTCCGCGGTGACCAAAATTACTTGGCACCGAGAGATAAGGGCCCGGAAAAAAGGTTCCTAAGGGACGCTGTTGATCGGCGGCGGAACATAGGTGAAGTTCTTATACCTTTGATGCTCCTTATCTTGGCCGCTAGTCTGATCAGCGTTTCCTACATTCAGTATATAATGTTTGCGGGTGCGTACGGACTCATACTCTTCGGACTTGTCGATGCCATTCTCTTGTGGCGACGCACCAGAACGGCGTTTGTGAAAACGTTCGATGTCGATCCACCCAAAGGCGCTGCCTCGTATGTGGTGCTTCGGTCGTTCCAGATGCGCATGTCCCGGGTGCCTCGGGCGGTCGTCGAGCGTGGCGCAAAATTGCGGCGTCGCCTCTAGCTGTCTTCGGCAGCGTCTGTGGCGCGGCCGCACGTCTACGGGCTCAGGCTCATGGGCCCGTAGACCACATCATCCCCGCACATGAGTGTCACAGTGGCGACTCCAGCGTCTGCGACCTCTTGCCAGTCTTCGGCAAACCACGCCTCTGCATCAGCGCGGTTGGGAAACTCGGTATTCGGCAGAGTCGGCGGATTCATCGCCTGACCGGACGCGTCCGCATACAACCAGTGGTGTTTTTCAGCCATGACCTCATCATAAAAGATCCCTCTCAGATGCCATTTCGGGCCGCTGGCAACCTGTGCTGCTGCGCGGTGTCGAAGGGTGGATCGCCACCGTGGTGCCGAAACGTGACGTCGAGGCCATGGGCACCTACGCGGAAGCAGAAACCAGCCTCTCGGGTCACGTCGACGAAGTTGTCGTCGCCCGAAGCCACGTCCCAGTGGACGTCGTCACCGTGACGCAGGTTGCAGAGTGGAGCGAGCACTCCTGCAGGGCATACCGCAATCGCTTGAGTTACGTGAACGCCCGACTGAGCGCCTCCCGTGACCAGGTCCACCTCCTGCTGACCGGCCGGATCGTCGGCCCCAGCTCGGCACCGATCATTCCGCGCTGACCGCGCCGTCGAGGTCTTAGCGCGTCTTGAGCGACACGAAGGGCGGCCGCACCACCTGAGCAGCGATGAGGCGCCCTCGCACCTCGACGTTGACCTCGGTTCCGACCTCAACGGAACGGTCCAGCAGGCCTAAGGCGATGCCTTGTTTGAGCGTCGGAGAGAACGTCCCAGAGGTCACGACTCCCACGTGTAGACCCTCAGCGTCTTTGACCGCGCACTCTGCCCGCGGGATGCCTCGCCCGGTGATGAGGAGCCCGGCCAAGATCGGTCCCGTTTTCTCTCGGCGCTGCACGAGCAGAGCCTCCTTGCCCCAGAACTGCGGCTTGTCCCACCCGACGGCCCACCCGGTCCGGGCCATCACCGGAGAAATGTCTGGGCTGAGTTCATGTCCGTGCAGGGCGTAGCCCATCTCGGTGCGCAAGGTGTCGCGAGCGCCAAGGCCACACACCAACCCGTCTTGGGCCGTGACGGCTATTACCAGTGAGCGCCACAAAGCATGTGCGTGGCTAGAACACGCCACTAACTCATACCCGCGTTCCCCGGTATATCCGGTGCGACACACGCGAACGGTCGCACCGTCTGAATATGCGTCTGAACCAGCGTCGACGAAAGTCATGTAACCGTGGCTCGTGGGCAATCCCAAGGCGGCGAGCACCGCCTCGCTCCGGGGCCCCTGCACCGCGAGCACCACAAAGTCGTCGTGCTGACCTGTGACGGTGATCTCGGCCGGTGCCGCGTCGTGCAATGCAGCAACAACCCCCGAGGTGTTGGCGGCGTTGGGCATGAGGAAGACCTCGTCGTCGCTGACCCGGTAGGCGATTAGGTCATCGATCACTCCCCCATCGTCGGCGCAACACATCGTGTATTGGGCTGAACCAGCCTCAATGCGATGTATGTCGTTGGTCAACGTCCCATTGATGAAGTCCACCGCGCCCGGACCGCTCACCAGAGCTTTACCAAGGTGAGAAACGTCGAAGATGCCCACTCGCTCGCGAACCGCCGAGTGCTCGGCGACAACACCACTACCCGAATACTCGATGGGCATCGACCAGCCACCGAAGTCGGCCATCTTGGCCCCTAGGGCAAGGTGTTGGTCGTGCAGCGGCGAGCTCTTGGCCGGTGTGGCAGTCATGTCCTGGACTGTATCTCCAGGCGTTCGGTTAAGGTCGCCACACCGCTCAGAACTGCACATCACTTTCCAGGAGGAACGCCCGATGTCAACACCCCGCACCGCCCTGTCTGTCTCAGATGGCCACCCGGCGACGCTCGCCTGCGATGCCCTCGTGCTGGCCTCGGTGTCGGTGAAGGGTCAGGCACACCTCGTCGACGGAATCGACCTACCCCGCGGAGTCGCTGCGTCGATCAACGCGACGTTACTTACCCTCGCAGCGCAGGGTTCTGCCGATGAAGTCATTCGGATCGCTGGCGTGGCAAAAGTGAAGGCACCTCTGGTGCTCGTCGTCGGAACGGGCAGCGACGCCACTCGCCATGGGGTCAGCACTCCCGATGCCGTCGAACGCCTTCGCCGAGCCTCAGGGGTGGCCGCTCGTGCGCTGGCTGGCAAAAGTAAGGCCGTCTTTGCCCTCGGCGACGCGACACCTGAGCAGATCGCAGCCACCGGTGAGGGGGCACTTCTTGGGGCTTATGCCTTTGCAACCTTCTTCGGAGAGGGCAAGAAGAGCTCGGCGAAAGAGCCACTCGGAGAGGTCGTGCTTCCGGGACTCAAGCCGCGCACCAAAGACTCGAAGTCCCTCGTTCTGCGCCTCGGTGTCCTCGCAGAGGCAGTCACGTACGCACGCGATTTGGTGAACACGCCCCCGAACGCCTTGTATCCCCAGTCATTCGCCACCTCCGTGACGCGTCGGGCCCCCAAAGACGTCAGCGTCGAGGTATGGAATACCGAGCGTCTGATCGCTGAAGGATGCGGGGGAATCGTGGGGGTTGGCCAAGGCTCAGCTCAGGGTCCGGCTCTGGTGACGATGACGTATGCGCCTCGAGGGGCCAAAGCATCCCTCGCCTTTGTCGGCAAGGGGATTACCTTCGACTCCGGCGGTTTGTGCCTCAAACCAGCCACTGGGATGGTGACGATGAAGTGCGATATGGGGGGCGCCGCTGCGGTGGCCGCCGCTGTCTTTGCAATCGCCCAACTCGGTTTGCCCGTCGCGGTGACGGGCTACCTCTGCCTCGCCGAGAATATGACCGGCGACTTAGCTCAACGCCCCGGTGACGTGGTCACCATGCGGGGCGGCAAGAGCGTCGAAATCATCAATACCGATGCCGAGGGGCGCTTGGTGATGGCTGACGGTTTGGCCTTGGCCTCCGAGAGCCACCCGGATGCCATCGTGGATATCGCGACGCTCACGGGAGCGTGCACGATCGCTCTGGGAGTGCGTACCTTCGGCATCATGGGCAACAACGAAGCAGTCATCGCACGTGCGTTGGCCGGTGCCGCCCAAGCGGGCGAGAGCGCATGGCCGTTGCCATTGACCGAAGAATTGCGCGCCAGTATGGACTCGTACGTGGCCGACCTCAAGCACACCGGCGATCGCGCCGGAGGGGCCATGATCGCGGCAACCTTCCTGGCTGAGTTCATCGGGGAGGACGCCAGCGGCAAGCCGCTGCCGTGGGCGCACCTGGATATCGCCGGGCCCGCGTTCAACGACGGCTCCCCGCACGGTCACACGCCGAAGGGCGGAACGGGTGCCGGCGTGCGAACGCTGGTGGAATTCGCCGCCGGCTACACCCGCTAGGCCACTGGACCCTCAGCCGCTCTTGCGGCGGAACATTTGCTGGGCCCCACTGGTCTTGGCATTGGACGACTGGGCGACCTTGCCTTGCTCAGAGTGGTCAGAGACGTCGGCACCGCCATTGGCGTGCTTCTTATCGAGGGCCTCGCGGAATTTGCGTTTTACATCTGACTCGTTCG
>JBBSVB010000079.1:0-9249 GCA_038233875.1 Actinomycetales bacterium
GACCGTGCGGCGCAGTTCGTCGATCTCGACCGGAGAGGAGTCGATCTCCATCCGCAACCTCGACGCGGCCTCGTCCACCAGGTCGATGGCCTTGTCGGGCAGCTGACGACCGGTGATGTATCGATCCGACAGGGTCGCGGCGGCAACCAGGGCGGAGTCGGCGATGGCGACCTTGTGGTGCGCTTCGTAGCGTTCCTTGAGCCCGCGAAGGATGGCGATGCTGTCGGGCACGCTCGGCTCGCCGACGTAGACCTGTTGGAAGCGACGCTCCAGAGCGGCGTCCTTTTCGATGCGCTGGCGGTATTCGTCCAGCGTGGTGGCGCCGACCAAACGCAGCTCTCCGCGGGCCAGCAGCGGCTTGAGCATGTTGCCCGCGTCCATCGCACCCTCGCCGGTGGCGCCAGCTCCGACGACGGTATGCAGTTCGTCGATGAAGGTGACGACCTGACCGTTGCTGGCCTTGATCTCGGCCAGCACGGCCTTGAGTCGCTCTTCGAACTCGCCCCGATATTTGGCGCCTGCGATCATCGCACCGAGGTCAAGGGAAATGAGTTGCTTGCCGCGCAGCGACTCTGGCACGTCACCAGCCACAATGCGTTGGGCCAAGCCTTCGACGACGGCGGTCTTGCCGACACCGGGCTCGCCGATCAGCACCGGGTTGTTCTTGGTGCGGCGACTCAGGACTTGGACGACCCGGCGGATCTCGGCGTCGCGGCCGATAACCGGGTCGAGTTTGCCCTCGCGGGCTATCGCCGTGAGGTCGGTGCCGTATTTGAGCAGCGCGTCGTAGGTCGACTCCGGGTCGGCGGTGTCGACCTTCGCTCCCCCACGCATGATCGGGATCTGCTGCATGAGGGCGTCAGCGTCGAGGCCAAGCTTTCGGTCTTTGGCCAGCGCATAGAGCAGGTGATCAGTGGAGATGAAGGAGTCGCCGAGGGTCTTCATCGCTTGCTGGGCAGCCGTGAGGGCAGCCAAAGAACCCCGCGACAGTTGTGGGTTCGCAACGCTGCTTCCGGTGACGGTCGGCATACCGGACAGCACTTTGTTTGCTGCGGCAGTGGCCTCGGGCAGCGATGAACCGATCGACTGCAGCAACGGGCCGGTGGTGGTGTCCGACTGCTCGACGAGCGCCGCAAGCAGGTGGGCTGGCTCGACGGCAGTGTGCCCAGCGGCGGCCGCCTCACGTACTGCGGTCGACATGGCCTCCTGGGCCTTGGTGGTCAACGAAAGATCCATGTGTATGCGGCTCCCCTTCCTGGTCATCGGCTTACGGTTGATTAACTAATCCTTGCAACCTTGCCAGACTTGAGCGTATTCCACTCAACTCTGCACACGGTCGTCTACTAGTGGGCTCTGGGGTTCCGGCGCGCGCGCTCCCCAAACCGGTCGAGCGCTTCGAGGATCTCGGTCGCCTGCCACACGACATTCCTCGTCTGCCCTAGGCCATGGACGGTCTTTGGTCTGGTGAGGGCTCCCGCTTCCTGCAACTGCCGCAAGGCGTTGTCGGCCGCGGGCTGGGTGACCTTCATGACATCCTGGACAAGTTTCGACGTCACCGAAGGCTGTCGAAGGAGGAATGGCAGGACTCGCCAGGCGACCGCGTCCTTGCGGGAGCGAAGGTTGCTTGACCAGGTGTCATGGACAGTCTGCAAGTCGGCCGCGAGTTGCTTTCCGTTGTCAACTGCAGCGAAGGCGGCCCGGGTGAACTCTTCGATGATCGGATTCGGGTTGCCATCCCGGTAGGCGGTGAACGCTGCGTAATAGGCACCTGTGTCGGAGAGCAGCCCCGCAGACACCGGGACCGTGGTGCGGGTGGTCGCTCCACCGTTGCGGAGCATGACGTGAACGAGGGCTCGTCCGGAGCGGCCATTTCCATCGCTGAAGGGGTGAATGGTTTCAAACTGCGCGTGCGCGAGGGCCGCGTGCGCCAGCAGCGGAAGATCTGTCCGCTCGCAGAACGCGCAGAGATCGCTTATCAACTCTTCGATCCTAGAGTTCTGCGGCGGGACGAACTCCGCTTGATGCGGCGAGTAGTCGGTTCCCCCGATCCAAACCTGCTGAGTACGAAACCGCCCCGGGTCGGCTTGCTTCTGGGCGCGCATCAAAGCCTCGTGGACGACCAAGATGTGGTCGGGGGTTAAGGGCCCTGCGAGCTCCAAGGCCCGGCTCATCGCCTGCACGTTCGCCTGAACCAGCCTGGCGTTTGAGCCGAACTTGGCTAGGCCGACGTATGCCAAGGAAAGGGCCTTGGCGCCTACGGTGATGTTCTCAATCTGCGAGGACGACGCGGACTCGGTCCGAAGAAGAACCACAGACAATGGGGCAAACTCCCCGTCGAACAACATGGAGAGCTCAGCATCGAACCGCGTGATCGCCGCCCGGGCGTCTTCCGCTTCTGCGGCCACGTCTGGAGTGATGCCAAACTGCATCGTCGCGATGGTGACGGGAACCGCCGCTCGGTAGGCAGTCCCGACGACCAATGACCGCCTGCGGTCCATCGCATGGACAGGCGTGGTTGGCGCCCACGTCACGTCCTCCCAAGCGAGAGTCAAACCGTCCGTCTGCGTCATGTCGTTCCTTGTCTCCAGTGGCATTTAAATAAGGATATCTTAATAACCTTTTCTAAGACTCTTGGGGCCACAAGGCTCTGCCCGGCGCTAGAAAGACCTGGATGAGGACGCGTGACGAAAAACGGAGGCGACTCTGCTGACGTGGAGGCATGTTGATGCGGTGGCACCAGGCGGTCGCCAAAAAATTCGCTGCCCGATACAGCGACGAAGAACGTTCAGGGGTCACGTATTGCCTGACAAACGACCATAGACACGGCGTCAACGTCTGTTGTGAGGCCGGCCGTGGGCCACGCAGGCGCGAGCAGTCGGGCGCACCTCAAGGCGTTCCTGATTGATCGCTTGCTGGCAGACATCGCATACCCCATACGTGCCGTCAGTCACCCGCCCGAGCGCGGAGTCAATTTCACTGAGGTGATCCCGGATCTGGCTGGTCACGGCAGCGAGTTGGGCGCGCTCAAAAGCGATTGTCTGGCCCTCCGGGTCGTGTTCGTCATCGGCGTTAGAGTCACGCGAGGCTTCGATAAAGCCGTTCATGTCCTTGTCCAGGAGCATCAGACGAGCGCGGAGGTCGGCGCGCTGCCCTTCAAGAAGCGTCAGCGCCTCATGCATCCGGGACTCATGATCGTTGCTCAACTCTTCGGGCGCCATGATGCCAGGCCACGATATCGCCTGGCCCCGGCGGACGACATCCGCAGAACGTTGTATGTCGACAGGTGGGTGAGCGGAGCACTCTGGCTAGGTTGAATTCAGTTCTGCGGAACCTGGTTTCGACTCTGAACGGTGCAGGGCTGGACCTTGTCGCCGACTCCGCACTTAGACCAGATCTCAGAGAGCGAATCCTGGGCGAGGCTGTGGCCCTCTGATCCCTCGAAGGTTTCGGAGGTTCAGTCTCCGAGCGGGTTGAGTATGCGGTCTAGGAACTTGCGAGTCCGGTCGTGACGCGGGGTGCTGAACATCTCCTTGGGCGCTGAGCGTTCGACCACCACACCGCCGTCCATGAAGACAACCTCGTCGGCGACGGCCCGGGCAAAGGTCACCTCGTGGGTAACGACCACCATGGTCCAGCCTTCATCGGCGAGCTCCTTGATCACGCTAAGCACGTCCCCCACCAACTCGGGGTCCAGGGCTGAGGTCGGCTCGTCGAAGAGCAACAGACTCGGCTTCAGCGCGAGCGCTCGGATGATGCCGACCCGCTGCTGCTGTCCACCGGAGAGCTGGAACGGGTGAACGTCCTTCTTGTCCGAGAGACCCACGCGGTCGAGCAGCACCTCTGCCTGGGCCACCGCCTCAGCCCTGGGCACCCGCTGCACCTGCACCGGGCCCTCGATGACGTTTTCCAACACCGAGCGGTGCGGGAAGAGGTTGTGCTGCTGGAAGACCATGGCCGACTGGTCGCGCATGGCTAACCGGCCGGTCTTCTTCAGCGGCTTCGAGAAGTCGAGCGATGGGCCACCGGCGAACTCAATGGTGCCGCCGTCCGGGGTCTCCAAACCGTTGAGCGAGCGCAGGACGGTCGTCTTACCGGAGCCACTGGGCCCCATCAGCACCGTGACCGTTCCCTTGCGCACCGTCAGGTCGATCGAGCGCAGCACCTGCAGATCACCGAAACTCTTGCTCAGGCCCCGGGCCTCCAACAACACGTCACCGCGCGACATACCGATCCAATCTTTTCTCTAGGACGTTCTGGCCAGCTGACAGCACCAGGCAAAAGACCCAGTACACAGCCGCAGCCTCGGCATACAACAGCATGAATTCTTGACTGAAGGCCGCGATCTGCTGCGCTTCGCGGAACAACTCGGTGACCAAAATCAGCGAAGCCAGCGACGTGTCTTTCACCAGCGAAATGAAGGTGTTCGACAGCGGCGGCAGCGACACCCGGGCTGCCTGCGGCAGGATCACCCGCACGAGGGCCCGACGATCCGACATACCGATCGTGTATGCCGCCTCCCACTGGCCGCGTGGGACGGACAAGATGGCGGCGCGAATGATTTCCGCCGCATAGCCGCCGACGTTGAGGGAGAAGGCGATCACGGCGCTAGGCCACGGGTCGATCAGGATCCCGATAGACGGCAAGCCGTAGAAGATGATGAATAGTTGCACCAGCAGCGGAGTGCCGCGAATCAACGACACGTAGAACCGGGCCAAGCCGGAGAGCAAACGGTTCTTCGAGAGTCTCATGAGCGCCACCGCGAGCGCCAACATGAGCCCAATGATGAACGACCCCACGGACAGTGGGATGGTGCCGGTCAGCCCGCCACGCAGGATCGGCCATAACGAATCCAGGAGAAGTTGAGCTTCATCGCTCATGCGTCACCTACTGCGAGACGTCGGTGCCGAAGTACTTCTCGCCGATCTCAGCCAGGGTGCCGTCGTCCTTCAGCTCGACCAGCGCCTCGTCGAAGGCAGTGACCAAGTCCTCTTTGTCCTTGGTGAAGGCAAAAGCGTTAAGCGAGGAGCCTTCGGTCTCGGCCGCGATTTTGATCGGAGCGTCGGGGCGCTCGGTCGTGTAGTCAAGGAAGGTCAGTTTGTCGTTGATCGTGGCGTCGACCCGGCCCTGCTCGAGCAGCGCAACAGCCTGCGCCCAGCCTTCCACGGCCTCGACGTTGGCGCCGTTGGTCTCGGCCACCTCGAACCAGTTGCTCGTCAAGGACTGAGCAGACGTCTTGCCGTCCAGGTCGCTCACGTCCGCGATGTCGTTGGTGGCTTCAGCCACGACCACCACGCCAGGGGAGACGGTGTATGGCGTGCTGAAGAGGTAAGCCTCTTCGCGCTCAGGGTTGATCGAGACCTGGTTTGCGACGACGTCGAACCGGCCCGCCTCTAGCCCGGCGAAGATTGCGTCGAACTGGGTCTCTTGAAACTCGACTTCGAGGCCGATCTTGTCGGCCACTGCCTCCACGATCTCCACGTCGTAGCCGACGAGGTCGCCACTTCCGCCCTCGTGGAAGGTGAAGGGACGGTATGTGCCCTCGGTCGCCACGACGAGTTTTCCGTCATCGATGAGGCCGAACTCTCCGCTTCCCGCGCTGCCCTCTGCGGCGTCGCTTTCGGCGTCTCCAGAGGAGCAGGCGGACAACGCGAGGGTTGCGGTGATCGCAGCGGAGGCGAACAGGAGTGAGCGAGACATGGTGAAAAGGCCCTTCGAAAGTGCGGGACCACCGGGAGTGCCCGGCGGTCAACGTTGCGTCGGCATACAGGAAGCACCTCTGATCCCAAGCCGATGTAACCGTGTGTCTAACGCGCCGTTATGGCAATTTCTTCCGCCACCCGACCATCGGCATACCTCGCCCCGCTGCTCGGCATACTGCTGGGTATGCAGATCGAGGTCACCCAGGGAGACATCACCACTGAGCGCACGGACGCCATCGTCAACGCAGCCAACTCCACCTTGATGGGCGGTGGCGGTGTGGATGGCGCCATCCACGCAGCCGCCGGCCCTACCCTGCTGCACGAATGTCGACGCCTGCGTGGCCGAAGGTGGCCTGACGGGCTACCGGTCGGCGAGGCGGTCGTCACCGGGGCCGGGGACCTGCCAGCGCACTGGGTGATCCACACCGTCGGGCCCAACGCCCATCGGGGACAGAACGACCCAGCCCTACTCACCTCCTGCTTTCGGCGCAGCCTGGAGGTGGGGGCCAAAGTGGGGGCGCGCACCATCTCCATCCCAGCCATCAGCGCCGGGGTTTACGGGTGGGACGCCGCCGAAGTCGCCGACATCGCCATGCTGGCCACTCGCACTTTTAAGCACGACCACCCAGATGCCCTCGACCTAGTGCGGTTTGTGCTGTTCAGCAAAGAGATTTTTGCTCTGTTCCAAAGCGCGTTGCCCCGATAAGATCACGTATGCGCATCAGCGAAGTGCTCCGGCGGAAGGGCTCCACGGTCAGCACCGTGGCGCCGCAGACGACTATTAGCGACCTGATCGAGATGTTGGCCACCCAAGGCATCGGCTCAGTGGTGGTTAGCGCTACCGGCGAGGACGTCGCTGGCATCGTGAGCGAGCGTGATGTCGTTCGCGGGCTGCGCGAGCATGGCGGTGATCTCTTGAGCCACTCGGTGGAGTCGATCATGACCCCCGACGTGCACACCTGCACGCCCGACGACGACCTCGAGGCGCTCGCACTCACGATGACCGAGCACCGCATTCGTCACCTCCCGGTCGTGGTCGACGGGCAGTTGCGCGGCATCGTCAGCATCGGCGACATCGTGAAGCACCGCATCGACGAACTCCAGGGAGAGCGTGACCAGTTGGTCGGCTACCTCCAGCAATAGGCAACCGCAGGACTGCCCGCGCTCCCCGCTGATGACCAATGTGCGTGCCAAATGCGGTTTGCAGGCGGGGAAGAGAGCGCACGACGGTCATCGGCGGGCGACCTAAGATCTGCCCATGGGCGATCGACGGCGTTGGGGGTATGCCGCGCGCCCAGTTCGCACCATCGCCGCCGGCCTTAGGGTGGTGTGCTTGACCGCCCTCGCAGTCGCCGCCACCACGCTTCGGGCCGAAGAACCGTCCGAGCCACGGCTCGTCACGTCGGCAGATTTTCGGGTTTCGCCGGACAGCCCAGCAGGTCGCCAGATCGCCATCGAGGACGACGCCTGGATCGCCAGCGGCACCGACCCTGGCGCGGGCACCCAGTGGGCGGACATGAGCTATTGGGCGCTGCGCGACATTCGTGCCCTCTGGGCCGATCACGCGTTGCCGCCGGCTGGGGCCGCCCCGCAATGGGGATACTTCTGGCCCCGAGACGGGGCCTTCGCGGCAGTGGCGTTGGACCGCACCGGCCACCCGACGGAGGTGAAGCAAATCCTTGACGGCATAGCCTCGCTGCCGTTCGACAAGATCGAGGGCTTCGATGCGCGGTACACGCTCGATGGCGGCACGGTCGTTGACCGCCCTCGCGGGCCGCAGTCAGACGGTTGCGGCTGGGTGTTGTGGGCGATCGGGTCCATCCGCGCCTACGGCGAGACCCCACTACCCGAGTCCGCGAACGAACTACGAGATCGGTGTGTCACGCATTTGGATTTACTGACCAAAGGCGGCACCCGCCTGCCCCCAGCGTCACCAGACTATTGGGAGGTCGCCGTCTCGAGCGTCAGTCTCGGCACCGTCGCCCCGATGGCGGCCGGGCTGCTGGCGGCCACAGACGACTACGACGCCGTCGGTGAACCTGCGAAAGCAGCTGCAGCAAGGGTGACCGCAGGGGGACTTGATGCGGCGATGCGGTTGCGCTTCAGCCCCGGATACGAGCGGTTCGGCGACCTGGGCGAGCTCGACGCCGCGATCACCTTTTTAATGCCCCCCTTTGCGGTCGAGACCCCTGAGGTCGCGCAGATGTGGAGCAAATACCAGATCGATGCCCTCCGACCAGCCGGCGGTCTCGCTCCCGGCGCAGCCTGGAAAGAGGATGGAACGTCCTGGACCCCGGAAACGGCCCTTGCGGCATACACCGCAGCAGCGTCGGGGCGCACCGAGGAGGCGACCCGCTGGTTGGACTGGCTCGACCAACACCGGGCCCCATGGGGATCGCTGCCGGAAAAGGTCACCGGCTCAGCGCTTCCCGCCGGTCCAGCACCGTTGATGTGGACCGACGCGCTGGTGCTACTCACCCTCGCCGAGTTGAACCCCATCCCCTAAGCGGCGGCATACCAGAGAGCTTGCGCGCGTTGTCCCTCAAAGGTCGCTACCGCAGCCGAGTCCGAGCGTGCGACGCTAGGTTTTCGCATGTCCACCACATCCGAAGGGAATCCAGTGCAGCCCGTTGCGCCTCCAGCCCTCAGTAGGGAAGGCCCTGCCACGGCTCCTGACCTTCGGGAACTATTTGGCCAAGCTGCGTCCAGCACGTGGGTCGTCACAGGTCGGGGCCCACACGGACCCATCGGCTTCACCGTGATCTCCGTGGCTTCAGCGAGCCTGAACCCGCCGATGGTGACGTTCAACGTTAGCCAGGCCGCTGCCTCGCTTGCGACGCTGCGCGAGACGCGGAAGGCGAATCTGCAGTTGCTCAGCGAGGGACAGGACGAGGTCGCAATTCGTTTCTCGGGCGAGCGCCACCGGCGTTTCGACGACCCCTCGGTATGGCGCGACGGGCCGCACGGATGCCCCGACATTCTCGGGGTTGTCGGCCGGCTCTTGGTCGACATTCACGAGCTTGTGGACGCCGGGGATAGCGTCGTCATCGTGGCGGAGGTCACCGCGTCCGAGAGTGACCCCACCCGCCGGCCTCTGATGCATCACAATCGGCGCTACACACGCATCGCCAACTTTTAGCGTTTAGGTCGAGCCGGCCGCGCCTCCCCCGGAGCCGCCCACCGTGCTGGTGACTGCCCCTGTATTCCCGGAGCCGCCACCGATGAAGGCACCGGAGTAGATAATCCAGAAGGGCACCATCGAAGCGGCCTCCTGACCTGGAGGTATCCCAGCGAAGGCGGCCACCGCCTCTCCGCGCGATCCCGCTCGCTCCAACAGCGCTTCGACTTCGCCGGACTGACCCGTGGCGATCAGATCCGGGACCACAGTGTCCAGATCAAGGGCCGCGCCTGTGTCTTTCACCGCGTCCTTGAGTCCATGCCGGTATGCAGCCCAGGTGGCAGCTGCTCGTTGGCCCTCGGCAGAAAACCGCGAGAACACAAAGTTCATAGTCATCGCCACAATGACCAGTGCGACCGCCGGGACGAGGCC
>JBBSVB010000080.1:0-9235 GCA_038233875.1 Actinomycetales bacterium
CGGGTCAGCGTTGCCAATGCGATGAACAATCCGCAGTATCCCAGCGTTGCTGCGACGGCGCCCACGCCGACCGCGAAGGCTTGGCCCGGCTCGCTGATCTCCAAGATCAACGCCGAAAGGAAGACTGACCCACAGCCCAACACCACGCCCAGCACGGCGGCGACAACGAACTTGCTGAACACCACGGCATATCGCGAGATCGGCTTGGAGAGAAGGTAGACGATCGATCCGTCCTCCATCTCCGGGCCCAGGACGCCGTTGGTTATCAGGAGCGCAATCAACGGCAGCACCAACGAAAAGCCGAAGACCATCGTGATCGGCTCAACGCCCAACGCCCCATCGGTCACGGCCACCGTGATGATGGACAACAGGATCAGCATCGCGGGCAAGATCGCCAGGATGATCCCTCGACGCTGACCGAAGAGGGACTGCACCGACAGTCGGGCAATGGTGGTGTTCATGCCGACACCAGGTAGGTAAAGACCGACTCCAACGATTCGTCGGTGGGGCTCACTTCGCGCAACGTGATCGAGGCCTTCTTGGCGATCCCAGGCAGGGCCATGGCGAAAGCCCGCAAGTCACTCACTTCGGCCTCCAAGCCTTTGTTCCCGACCAGAGTGATGGCGCTTACGCACTCCAGCGACATCATCGCCACGGCCAACGACCGGTCGTCACTAGAGCGGATGCGGTAGCGAGTGGGCCGATCGGTCATCAACCGTCGAATCGCACCAAAGTCACCGGAAGCGGCATGACGTCCCGCGACCACCACCTCGACGTGGCGGGCAATCTGCTCTACCTCCTCGAGGATGTGTGAACTGAACAGGACGGTCCGGCCCTGCTCGCCCATCCGAGTCAGTAAACCCATGAGGTGAATGCGCTGGCGCGGGTCGACGCCGTTGAACGGCTCATCGAGAAGCAACACGGAAGGGTCATGCACGAGGGCCGAGGCTAGTTTGACCCGTTGCCGCATGCCTTTGGAGTAGGTGCTGATGAGCCGCGCGGCTGGCTCGACCAACTCCACCTCGGTCAGCGCGCGCTGCGCCGCTTCGCCGGCGTTGGCCAACCCGTGGAGCTCGGCGTTGGCCTGCACGAATTGACGCCCGGTCAAATACCCGAAGCTGACCTCTCGCTCAGGCACCAAACCGATGTACTTGTACGCGTCGGTATTGCGCCAGATCGGCGTCTCGTTGAGGGCCACGGTCCCCGCCGATGGGGCCAAGAACCCGGCCATCATCGCGATGAGCGTCGTCTTGCCCGCCCCGTTTGGGCCGAGCAGCCCGGTGACCCCAGGACCGATGTCCATCGAGATGTCATTGACGGCCACTACATTGCCGTACCACCGCGACAGGTCGCGAATGCGCACAATCGTCATTGTTCCAACCCCCTATCGGTTGCCCTGGTGGTGATACCGGCGGACGAGCAGCCACAGTCCGCCGCCAACCACAAGGGCCGCCCACACGACATACACAATGATCATTCCGGTGTCGTCCGGTGCATAGGGGTAGAACTCGGTGCCCCCTAGCAAGCCAGATTGGAGGCCATCAAACAGCGTGAAAGGCGATAGCAGCCCGATCCATTCCCCGAGCGTCTCGTTATCGGTGCCCACGGCAATGCCCTTAATCGCGGCCACGAATCCATTGGTGACCAGCAGCGCCACAATGATTGCTCCGACGGCGAGACCGCGCCGCAGCGTAAAGGCGCTCACCAGGCCGGAAACTGTCGCCAGCACCACCGACAAGACCAGCAGACCGACGATGGCCTGCATAAAGTCGACGCTCTGCTCAGTAAAGTCCAAATCAGCACCGAGCGCGCCTACATACAAGACCAACACGGGGACAAAGAGAAAGATGAAGATCGCCGCGACCAACGAGGCCCACCGCACAATGGCAAACCACGCGGGCGACAACGGCCTAGCCAGATAAAGAACGATCGATCCCGATCGCAGGTCCCGGGTAAACAACACCGGGGCTTGGCCCGCCACGAAGATAATGACCAGCACGAACATCGTGTTCGAGTAGGTGCTGTAGTTGACGAATTCGTCAATACTGACCGTCACCACAATGGCCACGATGATCAACGCCGGGATGAGGGCGAATCCCAACATAGTCATCGGCAACGCCTTGGCCTTGCCGGACCGCCCCAGGCCATAAGCGTAGCGCAGCCCCGTCAGGAACAACGACCACGCGATAGAACGATTGCCCAACCGGGGGCCTTCGTACGTGCGATAGCCGATGTCGTGAATGACACCGCCTGATTCAGCTGACATGCACGTTCCCCCCAGAGAAGACGTCCTGAATGTGACCATGCTCTGCTTGGATGCGCACCAGACCCAGATCGAGATCGCACGCAATGTCCCGGATCAGGTCGTATGGTGCAGCATCGGCGGGCAGTGACCGTCCGTCGATCTCGATCATTTGCTGACGCGGGCGACACGGCAGTCCCTTGGCCGCGAGCGCTTCCCCCATCTTGTGCTGTTCGTCGGCGTCGCCCAGCACCTCGACCAGAATGAGCCCCGTGTCGCGCATCAAGTCGGTGGTCGCCTGGGAGCTCAGCAACCGCCCGCCGTCGAGGACGATGATGTGATCGCTGACCCGCTCGAGCTCGCCGAGTAGGTGCGAGGTGACCAGCACAGGTATGCCGAAGTCGTCGCCGATCCGTGAAACCAACTCGATCATGTCGTCGCGCGAGGCGGGGTCTAGACCGTTGGTCGGCTCGTCCAGCATGACCAACTTGGGGTCGTGCACCAGCGCCTGAGCCAACTTGGCGCGCTGCTTCATACCGGTGGAGTAGCCGCCCATCAGCCGGTAGCGCTCCTCAGCCAACCCCACGTGCCGCAACACGTCGGCGGCGCGCTCGCGGGCCGCCGTGGGAGGAAGGCCCGACATCTGCCCCATGTGCACGATGAAGTCGATGGCGCGGACGTCGGGGGGCAGACACTCGTGCTCGGGCATGTATCCCACGACCGAGCGGATCCCCACCCCGCCGGTCGCGATGTCGTGCCCCAGCACGCGCGCGTTGCCCTCGGTAGGTTTGAGCAGGCCGAGCAGCATCTTGATCAGTGTCGACTTCCCCGCGCCATTGGCCCCCACCAAGCCGGTGACGCCGCCCTCAACGGAAATGTCGAGGCCGCTGATCGCGGTGACGCTTCCGTACCTCTTGGTGAGCCCCCTGGTCTCAATCACAGCCATGGAGGAAACACTAACCGCGATGCGGTAAACCTATGCACATGACGCGCCCGGTCAAGGACCTCCCCAAGGCCCACCTGCATCTGCACTTCACCGGTTCGATGCGGATCGGCACCCTGCGCGATTTAGCGCGGCTACACGATGTGCGGTTGCCCCCTGCGCTGCTCAACCAATGGCCCCCCACGCTCAGCGCGCGCGATGAGCGAGGTTGGTTCCGCTTTCAGAGGTTGTATGACGCGGCTCGGGCCTGCGTGCGCACCGAGTCCGACATGCGTCGGATCGTGCGAGAGGCTGCCCAGGACGATGCCCGCGAGGGCTCAGGCTGGTTGGAGCTGCAGATCGACCCCACCTCGTATGCGCCGCTCGTCGGTGGGATCACGCCCGCTCTGGAGATTGTGCTGGATGAAGCGTCGCGCGCCAGCGCGCAGACCGGCACCGACGTCGCGATCGTGGTGGCGGCGAGCCGGATGAAGCACCCCTTCGACGCGCGCACGTTGGCCCGCTTGGCGGCGGCCCGCGCTGGTAGCGGCCCCGGCAGCGTCGTCGGGTTTGGGCTATCTAACGATGAGCACCGGGGCATAACGGCCGAGTTTGGCCGAGCCTTCGCCATCGCCCGGGATGCCGGGCTGGCGTCGGTGCCGCACGCGGGCGAGTTATGCGGGCCCGATCAGGTTGCAGCGACTTTAGGTGCGCTGGCACCCGATCGCCTCGGCCACGGTGTGCGCAGCGCCGAAGACCCTGCGGTCCTGCAGGACGTCATCGATCGAGACATCACGCTGGAGGTCTGCCCCGCCAGCAACGTCGCCTTGGGGGTCTACCCCGATGCGGCGTCGGTGCCGTTGCGAGCCCTTATCGACGCTGGGGCCCGCGTGGCGCTGGGGGCCGATGACCCGTTGCTTTTCGGGTCGAGGCTGTCACAGCAGTACGAGTCCGCGCGGACCGACCACGGTTTTGACGATGCAGGGTTAGCCGACCTGGCGCGAGGGTCGATCAACGGCTCACGAGCGCCGCGGCATACGAAAGAGACGTTGCTGGCCGGGATCGACACCTGGCTAGCGTCACCCGCCCCCGCACCTTTGTGACCAACATCCCGGCGACACGCCCGCCAAATGCGGCCACCGGGTTCACGTGAACCCGGTGGCCGGTGTGGGCGCGTGTGTCGGCGGCACTAAGCACCCGGCCCATGCCTGGTACGACGCCTGGTCGGCGAGTCACCCCCCCAGGTCATAGGGCAGCGCCCACCAGCACCGGCTCGTTCACCAGGGACACCCCGAACGCGTCGTGGACGCCGTCACGGACCTCCCGTGCCAGCGCCAGCACGTCGGCAGCGCTGGCGTGACCCCGGTTGGTCACTGCCAAGGTGTGTTTGGTCGACAAGGACGCGGGCCCGGGCAGTCCGTATCCCTTGGTGAAGCCTGCCTTGTCGATCAGCCAGGCGGCCGAGGTCTTGATGGTCCCCCTCGCGCCGGCAAATTCTGGCGGAGTGGGCCCGTCGTGGCCCAGCCGCTTCGCTGCTGCGCCGCGGAGTGCGGCCATCTGCGTGGAGTCCAAGAGCGGGTTGGTGAAGAAGGAACCGCACGACCACGTGTCATAGTCGGCTGCGTCCAGGACCATCCCGCGCAGGCGGCGCTGCTCCAAGACACCCTCGCGCGCGGCGGCTAGCGGCACCCGCTCTCCGGCCGCCACGCCGAGGCCGCGGGCGAGGTCGGCATACGCCAGCGGTTGTGACATGTCGGTGGGACGCAGTTGGAACGACACCGACAACACCACGTAGCGGGGGCTGGGGTCGGGCGAGGTCGCCATGGAGGATTTGAGCAGGCTGTGGCGGTAGGAGAACTCGCATTCGGCGCTGGCCAGCGTGCGGACTCGGCGCTCGACTCGGTCATAGACCCGCACGTTCCAGATGGTTTGGGCGACATCTTGGCCGTAGGCACCGACGTTCTGGACCGGCGTGGCCCCGACACTGCCTGGTATGCCGGACAGCGCCTCGATCCCGGACCAGGAGTTTTCGACGGCCTGGGCCACAAGATCGTCCCAGCTCTCGCCGGCCCCCACGGTCACGATGACCCCGCCGCACATGTCGTCGGACTCAACCTTGATGCCCGTGTTGGCCACGGACACCACGGCCCCGGCGAAGCCCCCGTCGGCGACCACGAGGTTCGACCCTCCTCCCAGAACGAGCACCGGCACGCCCGCAGCGTCCAGATCGGCGACGGCCTCGACTATTTCAGCCTCAGTCGTCGCGGTGCGCCATTCCTGCGGCAAACCGCCTACCCCCATCGTGGTGACCTCCGACAGGGCCCGAGTCATGATGCGTCCGACCCCTGCGCGGCTTGCACCACGGCGAGCGCACGGCCTAGCACCTTGTCGCTGCCGCAGGTCACGGCCAGGTCGAGGGTGACGCGGCCAGCGTCCTCCTAGATCGATTTCACCACAGCGTGGACCGAGATGTCGGCGCCTTCGTCGGCGGAGACCACGACCGGCTTGGTGAAGCGGGTGCTGTAGGCGATGACCGCGCTCGGGTCACCGACCCATTGCGACACCACTTCGATGGCTGCCCCCATCGTCCACATGCCGTGCGCGATCACGTCGGGCAGCCCGACCGAGCGCGCAAACTCTGCATCGTGGTGGATCGGGTTGTGGTCGCCGCTAGCTTGGGCATAGTCCCGCAGCCTTGCTCGGTCGACGTGGATCGTGGTGGCGGCCACGATCTGACCGACATTGAGGCTACTCAAACTAGGGCTCACGCGCTCTCCTCGCTCTGTCCACGGACCACGATCATCGAGGTCACAGTGCTCACGGCAACGCCGTCGGGGCGCGTCAATTCGGTCCGGGTGGTGATCATCGAGTGCCCGCCGGCTTGGCGCAACGCATCGACGTGCAGGGTGGCCACGATCTCGTCGCCGCCGGTGATGGGGCGGTGATGGGCAAACTTCTGCTCGCCGTGCACCACACGAGTGAAATCGATGCCCGCCTCGGGATCGGCAACAAACTGCGCCTCGCAATCTTGGGCAATGGTCACTGCGAAGGTGGGCGGGGCCACGACGTCGGCGAATCCGGCGGCACGAGCGGCGTCAGCGTCGCTGTGCAGGGGGCTCTGTGCACCCACGGCCTCGGCGAAAGCGGCAATTCGCTCCGCGGTGACGGCATACGGCTCGCTGGGGGGGTAGACGCGTCCGGCAAAATCTGGGTTCACAGCCATAGCACGCAACCCTAGCGGCGGGTGCCAACGCAGAAGGCCCCCGCCACGAGGGGCAGGGGCCTTGACTGCGATGTGGAAGCGAGCGGTCAGGCTCGACTCAGCGGGTCTCGCGGTGCGCAGTGTGCGAGCGGCAACGCCAGCAGAACTTCGCCAGTTCCAACCGGTCAGGGTTGTTACGGCGGTTCTTCTTGGTGATGTAGTTGCGCTCTTTGCACTCCGTGCACGCGAGGGTAATCTTGGGACGGACGTCGCCACTCTTGCTAGCCACGGGTGAACCTGCTCTCGAATTGACTGTTGTTAAGGCGGTGCTGCTTGTACTTTCGGTGCGGTCGTACTTGTAGCGGGAGCGGGCGTCGATCCCGCGACCTCACGATTATGAGTCGTGCGCTCTAACCATCTGAGCTACCCCGCCTCGGGGCGTAGTCACCACGGTCTGCGGTGACTACGTTTCTCGCGAGCCCCCAAACGGAATCGAACCGTTGACCTTCTCCTTACCATGGAGACGCTCTACCGACTGAGCTATGGGGGCGGGCCCACGACATACGGGCAACGCCCGCTGGCTCGCAGCGCTGTGCAAGATTACATGGCGACCCCCCGCTCCGCGAAATCACTCTCACCGGGCCTCGGCCGGGCACGGGGAGCCCTATAAAACGGTGCTGGTCGTGCCCGTCATATGCTCTCGATCGCCGTCTCGATTGGTCACGGCAAAGGCGTATCCGGCCTCGGTCTCCGCGGCCCGGAACGCGACCCGCGAAGGCAGCACGATGGGCTTGCGGAAGGACACCTCGACCGTATGCCGATCGCCCAGTCGCCCCTCGAACGCACCCAGAGCGCGGGCGTGGGTCCACATGCCGTGCGCGATGGCCCGGGGGAATCCGAGGGCCTTGGCCGCCAACGGATTGATATGGATCGGGTTGACGTCGCCGGAAGCCGCCGCGTACCGACGACCTAGGTCGCCGCGGCAGTCCCACAGCGCCCAGATCTTCATTGGTGGCACCTGTTCGTCCACTGCAGCGCGCGCATGACCTTCTGAGCCTGCTGTTCCTTCTGGACTGATCGATGCGCCGCGCACCAGGTAGGTGCTGCGGCCTTCCCAGACCACCTCGTCGCCCACGCACGCCTGGCCCATCAGGTCCACGCTGACCCCACGGGAGTGAGGAGCCAGGTTCGATGCCCACGACGTCAGCGTCAGGGTCTCGGCTACGTCGACCGGGCGGTGCAGCGTCATCACGTTGGCGACATGCACCAGCCCGACCATCGAGAACGGAAAGTCCTTGGCCGCCATCAGCTGGACTTGGGTGGGGAAGGTCAGCACGTGAATAAACGTTGCAGGGATTTCGTTGCGCAACGTCAATCCGCACACCCGGGCGAATGCTGCGAGCCGCTGCGGCTCGACTCGCTGATCGGCCAGCATCACCCGGCGCTGAGGCAACGATGGTGCCGATGCGCCTCTGCCGGGCATCAACGACCCGATGGCGGCTCGGGCGATGAGCGGACCGAGGGCGGGGGCGCGGGTCAGCAGTTCTACGTCAACATCACGTCCGGCGGGAGCGTCACCGTCAGCCACCACCTGGTCACCCACGAGCCGTCACCGACCGATCTGCGACTGACCGCATACGCGAAGCACTTGGCCCGTGATCGACGAACTTGCCGGGTCGGCAAAGTAGGCGATCGTCTCGGCCACGTCGACCGGCTTTCCACCCTGCTGTACGGAGTTGAATCTGCGTGCGAACTCGCGCGTAGCTGCCGGGATTTTGGCCGTCATTTCCGTCTCGATGAAGCCCGGTGCCACCGCGTTGACGGTGATCCGCCGGTCACCGAGGTGCGGTGCCAGCGCCCGCACCGCGCCGATCACACCGGCCTTGCTGGCGGCATAGTTGGCTTGGCCGCGGTTGCCCGCGATTCCACTGGTGGAGGCCACCGAGACGATCCGGCCACCATCGGCCAGCCCGCCCGGCACCCACGGGTCCAAGAGCGCGTCGTTGATCCGCAGCGCCGCACTGAGGTTGACCTCCAGCACGCTGGCCCATCGGGCAGCGTCCGTGTTGGCCAACAGTCGGTCACGGGTGATGCCGGCGTTGTGCACGATTGCGTGGATCCGGGCGTCGTCACCGAAGCGTGCTGCCACGTGCCCGGCGATGAGTCGGCCAGCGTCAGGGCTCGTGATGTCGAGTTGCAGTGCAGTCCCCCCGAGGGAGTTAGCCACCTTTGCCAGCGCGTCCCCGGCGGCGGGGACGTCCACCACGACCACTCGCGCGCCGTCCCGCGCAAACACGGCGGCGATGGACTCGCCGATACCCCGCGAGGCACCGGTCACCACCACGACCTTGCCGTCGAACGTGGGCGTCGTTGGGGCTTTGGCTTGGCGATCCGAGCCGATATTTATTGGCTGGCCGCTGACGTATGCAGACCTGCCCTCCAGCAGGAAAGACACCGTCGAGGCCATGCCGGTCGGCGTCGAATCTGCCACCTGCACCAAGTTGGCTGTCCCACCGGCGCGCATTTCCTTGCCGACGCTGCGGACGATGCCCTCCAGCGCCTGACACACCGCCGACCCTTGGACGCTGGTCAGTTTGTGCGGGGCCACCCCCACGACGATGACGCGGCCGCTGGGGCCCATCGCCTTCAGAGCCGGGCGCAGCAGGGCGCGCACCTGCTCGAGGTCGTCAAGGTTGCGGGCCATCGTCGCGTCGAGCACGATCGCGCCAATCTTTGATCCGTATGCCGGCAACTCACCCGACCCGTCAGTCGCCGACGAATCTTGGAGCGCGTCGACGACCTCAATCCCCAGCAAGGTCAGCGCGCGCGCAGCGATGTCACCCCCTCCGACGGTGCCGAGCACGATGTC
>JBBSVB010000081.1:0-9157 GCA_038233875.1 Actinomycetales bacterium
ATGCCGACCCTCGCGGCGACCTGGGTCGCGTCGAGCGGCAGCGCGACTTCCTCAGTGCCCTGGTCTCGAAGATGACGAGCCCCGCGACGCTCCTCAACCCGTTGGAGTTGCACGAGGCGGGAACGGCCACCGGGTCTTCGCTGCGCCGAGGAAACGACACCTCGATGGGCGAAATGATGGATATCGGCCTCGCCATGCGCTCGATCTCCGGCGGCTCGGGGCAGTCGATCACGGTGCCGATCGCGGACCCCAACTTCTCGACGCCCGCAGGCAGTTCCGTACTGTGGAACGAAGCCGAGGCTGGCGAGTTGTTCGAGGCTTTGCGCACCGACGCTCCCCTCACGATCGAGCCTTAGAGACCCAAGGGCTCAGCCGCTACTTCAGCATCTGGCGGGCCATGACGATGCGCTGAATTTGGTTAGTGCCTTCGTAGATCTGGGTGATCTTGGCGTCGCGCATCATGCGCTCGACCGGGAAGTCCTTGGTGTATCCCGCGCCGCCCAGTAGTTGCACCGCGTCGGTGGTGATGTCCATGGCCACGTCTGATGCGTAGCACTTAGCAGCGGCCCCGAAGAACGACAGATCTGCATCGTCGCGCTCGGACTTGGCTGCCGCGACGTAGACCATCTGCCGCGCCGCCTCCAGCTTCATCCCCATATCGGCGAGCATGAACTGCACGCCCTGGAATTCGGCTACTGGTTTCCCGAACTGCTGGCGCTCCTTCACGTAGGCCACAGCGTGCTCCAATGCTCCAGCCGCAATGCCCACGGCCTGAGCACCGATCGTTACTCGCGTGTGGTCCAGGGTCTTGAGCGCGATCTTGAGACCTTCACCCCGCACCCCGACGAGCCGGTCCCCAGGGATGCGGCAGTTGGTGAAGAGCAACTCTCGTGTGGGCGAGCCTTTGATGCCCAACTTCTTCTCGGGCGCGCCAAGGTCGAAGCCGTCATCGTCAGCGTGCACCACGAAGGCACTGATGTTGCGGCCACGACCGCCGTCTGGGTCGCTGACGGCCATCACCGTGTAGTACTTCGAGACCCCAGCATTGGTGATCCACGACTTCTGGCCATTGAGCAAGTACGAACCATCGCTTTGTTCGATCGCTGCGCATCGCATGGCGCTGGTGTCGCTGCCGGCCCCCGCTTCGGAGAGTCCGTAGGAGAACATCGCTTCGCCGCTAGCGACCTCCGGGAGGTATCGATCCAGCATCTCATCGCTGGCCGCCAAGATCAACGGCATCGTCCCGAGTTTGTTGACCGCCGGGATCAGCGACGAGCTCGCACACACCCGGGCTACCTCTTCGATGACGATGCAGGTCGCGAGCGCATCGGCTCCGACCCCGTCGTACTTTTCCCCGATGTGCGGCGCGTGGAAGTCGGTCGCTCGCAACGCCTCATACGCCTCGGTAGGAAAGCGTGACTCATCGTCGACCGCTGCGGCATACGGGGCGATCTTGTCTCGGGCAACGTCGCGCACCGCCTCGGCCAGCGCTAGATGATCCTCAGACAGTGCGAAAAGGTCGAAGTCGCTCATTCACCCACTGTACGACCGCGCACCCGCTCGCCCTTGGCGTGTGCCTGGGCCCGCAGGTCGTCGGCAAAGGCGGCCAGTCGTGCGCTGATCTCCGCACCCTGAGCATCAGGGGCGCTAGCGAGGATGCGGGCCGCCAACAGCCCGGCGTTTCGCGCGCCGCCGATCGACACGGTCGCCACCGGTATACCGGCTGGCATCTGCACGATGGACAGCAACGAGTCCATGCCGTCGAGGTACTTCAACGGCACGGGCACCCCGATGACCGGCAAGGTGGTGACGCTGGCCAGCATCCCGGGAAGGTGAGCCGCGCCGCCGGCCCCGGCGATGATCACGCGAATCCCCCGGTGCGCGGCTGTGGTGCCGAAGTCGATCATTTCGGTGGGCATCCGGTGAGCCGAGATCACATCAGGCTCGACTGCAATCCCCAACTCGGCCAGCACGATCGCAGCCGCTTCCATGACGGGCCAGTCGCTGTCGCTACCCATGACCAGAGCGACAGTCGCGGTGACTGCTTCGGTCATTCGTCGATCACTCCTTGTAGGAAGTCGGCGGCGTGCCGGCCGCGCTCGCGCAATTGCTCGAGGTCATCCCCGTAAGTGGTGACGTGCCCTATCTTGCGTCCGGGGCGCACGCCCTTGCCGTAGAGGTGGATGCGTAGGCCGGGATCGCGGGCCATCAGGTGCTTGTAGGTCGAATACAGTTCGGGCTTGTCGCCACCTAGCACATTGGACATCACCGTCCAGGGCGCTCGTGAATGCGTCTGGCCCAACGGCAGATCGAGCACGGCCCGCAGGTGCTGCTCGAACTGGCTGGTCACCGCCCCGTCAATGCTCCAATGCCCACTGTTGTGCGGACGCATCGCGAGCTCGTTGACCACGAATCCAGGCCCGTCCGCGCCGTCGCTGAGTTGGAACATCTCCACGGCCATCACACCGGTGACGCCCAGCTCACCGGCGATCTGTAGAGCGACTTCGGTTGCGGCGCTCGCGACTGCGTCATCTAACTCCGGGGCAGGGGCCAATACCTCGGTACAGATGCTGTTTTCCTGAACGGTTTCGACGACCGGCCACGTGGCGGCCTGCCCACTCGGGCTTCGGGCGACCATGATCGCGATCTCCCGGGTGAACTGGACTGCTTCCTCAAGCAAGACTCCATCGGCCACGGGTGAGGTCTCACTGGTGCCGACGTGTTCGAGCCAGTCGTCGACCCCGCCGGGCGATTCGATGACCCGCACGCCCTTGCCGTCATACCCTCCTCGAGGGGTTTTGGCCACGATCGGCCAACCGACCTGCGCTGCGAAGTCCTCGATATCGCTGCGCTGCCGGGCCACCGCCCACCGTGGGCACGGCACGCCCAGGTCGCCTAATCTCTGGCGCATCGCGATCTTGTCCTGCGCGAAGATCAGCGCGGCCGGGTCGGGGCGCACGACCACCCCGGCGGCCTGGAGCGCGCGCAACACGGACTGCGGGACCTGCTCGTGGTCGAACGTGACGACATCGCAGGATCGGGCGAAGTCCAGGACCGCGTCAAGGTCTGTGCACGCACCCACGGGGCTATGCGGCACGACCAGCGCCGCCGAGGCGGTGTCCGATTCGGACAGCACGGACAGCGTCACGTTGAGGGCCACCGCGGGCGGTTGGCACATCCGGGCGAGTTGTCCGCCGCCGATGATTCCCACCACGGGGAACCCGCCCTCAGAGGTACGCAGTTTGGCTGTTTGGTCGGGCATGTCATCCACGGCGCACAGCCTACGGGCAGCCGACGTATGCTGCGCCGGTGACCGCAGCCTTATCGCGCCTTAGGGAGCGCATCCGAGGCTGGTACCACGTTTTCGCCCGTGAAGTGGCTAAATTCGGAATCGTCGGGCTGCTCGCATTCTGCTTAGACACCACGCTCTATAACTTCTTTGTCTTTGGCGTCCCAGGGTCAGGCGGGGTGGGTCCGATGCACGACATCCCCTTGCGCGCCAAAATCGCCGCCACGGCGTTCTCGACGATTTTTGCCTACCTGGGGAATCGATATTGGACCTTTAGACATCGTCGCCGCCCTGGTCGCACTCACGAGTTTCTTCTCTTTGTGTTGTTCAACATCATCGGGCTCGGGATTGCGGTGTTCTGTTTGGGATTCTCGAGATACGCCTTGGGCCTCGACAGCCAACTAGCGGACAACCTCAGCGCTAACGGGGTGGGACTGGTGCTAGGCACCCTGTTCCGCTTCTGGGCGTATCGAACCTACGTCTTTACGGCAGACACTGCGCGAAAGTGAATTTAGTTGGCGGAAGACATCGAGACGTAGAGCGCAAATACGGCGGGCCGAGCTTGCGCCAACTCCAAGCGACCACCGAAGGACTCTGCCGTTTCTCGGGCTACCGACAGGCCCAGCCCCGTTCCCGGGCCGCTGGTCACGGCCCTGTCGAAGATGCGTCGAGCCAAGGCTAGATCCATCCCTTTTCCTTCGTCTCTGACCTCCAGCAAAGCCGACGGCCCACTACGCACAGCCGAGATTTGGACGAGCCCATCGCCGTGCTGCAGAGAGTTTTCCACCAGAGTGTTCAGGATCTGCGAGATCGACGAGGCGCTGGATCGCACGATCATGGCCCGCTCTGCGCGGACGACAATCTGCCGCCCCCGCGCCTGGAAGGCCAGGGTCCATTCTTGTTCTAGCCCCGACAGCACGGTGTCCAGGGACACCGACCGTCCACCATCGGCGTGCCCGGCGCGGGTCCGGTGAAGCAGGTCATCGACCACCGAAGCGAGACGCTCAGTTTGACCGATCGCAATCTCGGCTTCGTGCTTAGCCACCGCAAGGTCGTCGGTGTGCACCACCTCATCCAAGCGCAACACCAATGCGGCCAGTGGCGTGCGCAACTGGTGGGAGGCGTCGGCGGCGAAGGATCGCTCGGACGACAGGGCCCGCGCCAGCGTGCTTTGACTTCGGTCCATGATGACCCGCACCGTATCGATCTCGGGCACCCCGGTCTTGCCGCTGGCTACTTCCGCGAAGGTCGCTGGCCCGCCCCCGTCGCGGTCGGCCGTCACCAGGCCCGCACCAAAGTCGTCAGCGCGCTGCGCAAGATCGTTCAGGGCGAGCGTGAGGGTATTTACGGCGCGGCCAATGAGCCACAACGCGAGACAAATAGTCACACCAACAGCGACGATTGTGGAGACAAGGACAGCAAGAACGGCTAGCCACGACGGGCCGAGGCTGGCGCGTTGGTCATCCGGCCCCAGAAGTAGGGCTGCAGACAACAGAGTCAGGCCGATGCCAAGACCGGCCCCAGTGAGCCCAATCGTCACCGCAATGCGGCGGAGTTCTTTGCGCAATGGTGCCCCAGATCAGCGTTCCGGTTCGTTCTGGAAGCGGAAGCCCACCCCGCGAACGGTGACTATATAACGTGGGCTGGTGGCGTCGTCGCCCAGCTTGCGACGTAGGACAGAGATATGCATATCGAGGGTCTTGGTTGACCCGAACCAACTGTCCCAGACCTCCAGCATCAACGTTTCTCGGGGCACGACACGTCCCTCTTCGCGAGTCAGCACGCGCAGAAGGTCGAACTCCTTGGCCGTGAGCGACACCTCTTGGCCCCGGAAGAAGGCTCGGCGCGCTTTGGTGTCAACGGTGATGGGACGGTCCCCCATGTCCTGGTTATCGTTGCCGCGACGCAGCAGCGCCCGCACGCGAGCGAGCAACTCGGCCAAGCGGAATGGCTTGGTGACGTAGTCGTCGGCCCCCGCGTCGAGGCCAACGACCGTGTCAACCTCGTCTCCACGCGCAGTGAGAATCAGAACGGGACTTGTCAGACCCTCTTGGCGCATCCGCCGACATACTTCGAGTCCATCCAGATATGGCAAACCAATATCCAGAATGACGAGGTCTGGGGCCTCACCTTCGGCCAATGTGAGCGCGGCTCTTCCGTCTTCGGCTACGTCGACGGAATAGCCTTCCCGCCGGAGAGCCCTGGATAACGGATCGGAAATCGTTGCATCGTCTTCGGCCAGCAGTACGCGCATCATCTTTTTACTCTAGTCCCTTGTCTTTGCACAGTACATTCCAGGTCTCGGCATTCTTTGCACTACGTATGCCAGGTCGGTCGCCTTTTTTCATTGAAGGCCAATATGCCTTCTCGCCGGTCCTTGCTTTGTGCAACCACGCGCCAGTGAGCGTCCTCGCAAGCAAGAGCGTCTGCTAGGTCGGTGTCTGCTCCTTCGCGCATCGCGGCCTTGGCATGTCGCACCGCGTTGGGCGAATTGTCACTGATCCGCAGAGCCATCTCGAGGGCCCGTTCGCGCGCTAGTCCCGCACTCACTACGTCCGTGACCAAACCCCACGAGTGCGCCTGTGAGGCTTCGACTTTGGCAGCAGTCAAAACCATATACGCAGCCCGCGACCACCCCACCTTCCTAGCAAGAAGTTGTGTGCCGCCTCCGCCTGGGATCAGACCCACAGACACCTCAGGCAACGCTAAGATCGCTTGTGCTCCAGCGACTCTCAGGTCACAAGAGAGCGCTAACTCCAATCCCCCACCCAGGGCGTGGCCCTCTACGGCTGCGATGGCTGGCATCGGGAGCGACAACACGCTGCGGTACGCCTCGACGCTGACGTCGCGATGCGCCATCAACTGGTCCTCATCCATGGTTTGCCGCTCTTTGAGATCGGCACCCACGCAGAACGCCCGCACTGAGGAACTCGCCAACACCACCGCTCGCACCCGCGAATCCGCAGCCAGTGTGTGCATGGCGCTGGCGATCTGCGCAGAGAATTCCGTCGAGATTGCATTCAGTGATGAGGGACGGTCCAAAACCACGAGAGCGACGTGCTGTCCCGCCCCGTGCCGGGTGACGTGGAGAAGCGCTGAGTCGTCAGCCATGCTGCCCAGTGTGCCCGTACGCGCCGGTTCCTCGCAGATGAACCACGTCTCCAGCATGGTGCACGCTCCGGTGCCCGTCGTTGGTCAGCACCAGAGCGCCGCGAGCATCGACGTCGGTGGCCACGCCGTGCTCCACCGCACCACCGGGTAACTCAATCGACACGTTCCGCCCGATCGTTGAGCAGACCCTCAGGTATGTCGAGCGTGACTTCTCTGGGTCCTGGCCGAGATCATGGAGCAGCACCGACAGTTGCTCCAGGTATGAGGTCAGCCACGCCGCGCGCAGGCCGTCGGGCAGGCGCGGCTGGCCGCCCGCCAGGGCCCAGGAGGTCGCAGTCGGCACCGGCAACTCGTCTGCAGTTTGGTCGATGTTGAGGCCGACACCGATGACGACTGATTCCGGCGTCGCCGCCGCCAGCACACCGCACACCTTGCCTGGGCGCACGCCTGGGCCGGGAGGAATCAGCACGTCGTTGGGCCACTTCAGCTCGGCAGTCAGCGCAGGCTCACTCATCGCCAACGCCCGCTGCACCGCAACCCCGGCAAGCAGCGGCACCCAACCCAGAAGGTCCGGCGCTGGAGGCGTCACGGCAACGCTGACCGCCAGGCTGCGCCCCGGAGGCGCTGTCCAGGTGCGCCCCCGCCGGCCCAAACCGGCACTTTGGTGCTCGGCGACCACGACCCGCCCCGGCTGCGGATCGCTCATCACAACAAGGTTGGTGGAATCGATGGTGGCGTGCCACTCCGGGCGCGCCCATTGCTGCCTGACCACCCTCGCAAGGCTAAGTTATCGGGATGGATGACTCCACCCTCGAGGTCAATACCGACATGCGCACCACCGCCGGGCGACTCGAGGACTACCACCGTCGGATCGACGAAGCGGTCCATGCCGGGTCTGCGCGCGCTGTGGAAAAGCAGCACGCACGCGGAAAGCAGACGGCGCGCGAGCGCATCAATGCGCTGCTCGATGAAGGTTCCTTCACCGAGTTGGACGAGTTCGCTCGCCACCGTTCGACCAGTTTCGGGCAGGAATCGAACCGCCCGTACGGCGACGGCGTCGTCACCGGCTACGGCACGGTCGACGGCCGTCCGGTGGCGGTGTTCTCTCAAGATTTCACGGTGTTCGGCGGGTCGCTGGGCGAGGTCTTCGGCGAGAAGATCGTTAAGGTCATGGACTTGGCAATGAAGGTCGGTTGCCCAGTCATCGGCATCAACGACTCCGGCGGTGCGCGCATCCAGGAGGGCGTGGCAGCGCTTGGGATGTATGCCGAGATCTTCCGCCGCAACGTCCACGCTTCCGGGGTTATCCCGCAGATTTCGTTGGTGCTCGGACCGTGCGCTGGCGGCGCGGTCTATTCACCGGCGATTACCGACTTCATCGTCATGGTGGAGAAGACGTCGCACATGTTCATCACCGGCCCGGACGTCATCAAGACCGTCACCGGCGAAGACGTCAGCTTCGAAGAACTAGGCGGGGCTCATACCCACAACTCCCGCTCCGGGGTCGCCCACTACGCGGCCAGCGACGAGTCCGATGCCATCTCCTACGTGCAGGATTTGCTGGCCTATCTGCCACAGAACAACCTGGAAGATGCGCCCTCCTTCGCCGTCGAGGTGGACATGGATGTCAACGACCTCGATGAGGAGTTGGACACGCTCATACCCGATTCGCCCAACATGCCCTACGACATGGCCACGGTGCTCGAGCACGTGCTGGACGACTGCGAATTTCTCCAAGTTCAGGAACTATTTGCGCCCAACATCATGGTCGGTTTCGGTCGAGTCGAAGGCCGCTCCGTCGGCATCGTGGCCAACCAGCCCATGCAGTTCGCCGGGACCCTCGACATCGATGCCTCCGAGAAGGCCGCGCGATTCGTCCGCACCTGCGACGCGTTCAACATACCTATCCTGACGTTCGTGGACGTGCCCGGCTTCCTTCCCGGAACGGACCAGGAGTGGGGTGGCATCATCCGCCGCGGGGCCAAACTGCTCTACGCGTATGCCGAGGCGACGGTCCCCCTCGTCACCGTCATCACCCGCAAGGCCTACGGCGGTGCCTACGACGTCATGGGCTCCAAGCACCTGGGTGCCGACGTGAACTTCGCCTGGCCGACGGCACAAATCGCAGTGATGGGTGCCCAGGGCGCCGCCAATATCTTGTATCGCAAGCAATTGGCCGAGGTGGCCGCGGCAGGCGGCGATGTCGACGCCGCCCGAGCCAAACACATTCGGGAGTATGAAGACACGCTGGCCAACCCGTACACCGCGGCCGAGCGCGGCTATATCGACGCGGTGATCGCTCCCGCCCAGACCCGGGTGCAGATCGTGAAGGCATTGCGGACACTGGCCACCAAGCGCGCCAACCGAGCGCCCAAGAAGCACGGAAACATCCCATTATGAGCGCCGCAGATCAGCCGAGCATCAGGATCAGTGGGTCGCCCACCACGCAAGAGACGGCTGCCGTCGTCGCCGTCTTAGCGGCCATCCGCGCCGAAGGTTCAGCCTCGCCGCCGGCTCGTCGGCGGTCGCTGTGGGCCTCTCGAGGACGAAGCGCTCGACCCCGCTTATCGCCAGGCCCCGGGTCGTGGATGGGCTCCGTTCTACCTCGCTAAGCACGTACCGCGCGCACCGGACACGGCCACAAAGACTGCCATGATGCTGACCCCGTGCTCGGGGACGACCTCCTCGAGGTCCTCGAAGCTGCGGATCTCCAGCCCGGCGACGACCTCGCCGTGCCGGGTCCGGTCGGCGTCGAGG